>JAKSKQ010000036.1 GCA_024401675.1 Bacteroidales bacterium
CATACCTTTTCCGCCTTCGCCATCCTCCGCCCGCCGCGATTAAGCACATGGATCTTAGAGGGTTACATTGTATCCCTCGATATCGAATCCTGCGGCTCCGGTACCATTGTACTTGTAATCGAGCACACGCTTTTCTCCCGGGAGGAGGTTGAAATATCCGTCAGAAAAATATGCCGGAAGGATTTGCTGTCCGGCGGCGTCCAAAAGATTTATCTTCACTGATATCGCGCAGGCGGTCCCGGATGGGTTGAGGACTTCGATTCTGTCGCCGGAGAGTTTCCTCAGCTTGAGAGTTATTACAGGAAGTTTGTTGAGATCTGTGAAATCTTTTCCTCCAGTTCTGAGATAATCATTGATGGACACCATCCTGCCCTTGCTGTCCTTGAGTGTCACCCTTGCGATGCAGACACCGGCAACTGAAGGAAGTTCCGCTGTGAACACATTCACACGGGAATTTGCGGGAGCGTTCTTCACCGGGGCCGCCTGACTGAAGACGCGTTTCCCTTCAAGAGTGTAGAGGGCGACTTCAGCCTTCAGGTTCACGGCGTCCTTCATTGTCGCATTCACCACACAAACAGTGTCATCGTCCAGATTCATCTGCACATGCAGACTCTCACAGGCCTTCTTGCAGCCGAACCATGAACCGAAGGTCTCATAGTCGTATGAGTAGCATTGCCACTCCACACTGGGCCATGCCGGATGGGTCATCCAAAGCAGCATGCCGGAAGTGTTGTGCCACAGGCGGCTGTTCCAGGACTCAAACATGGCACGGTAACTGTCATAGTTCATCAACTGTACTTTCTTGCAGAAATCATCGATGTCTGTCGCCTCCCCGTAGAGTTCGGAAACAGTCCGGATATATGTGTCAGTTCCGGGGTGCAGGTCATGGTAGCGCCAGGCTTCGCTGATTGGCCACTGATCCTCAGGAGAGAGGAACTTCTTCATTGTCCTTGCAGTAGGGACGGAAGGGGAGCCCTGTTCAGTATTGAATCCCTTTGCCATTTTGGTGAAATATTCAGAGGCATTCCTGAAATAACTCCATCCTCCGCTTGGTTTGAGGTTGCAGTATCTTGAATTAGGATGATAATGCCTTGTCCCGTCCTCCGAGGCAATCATTGCGGCAAGGTCCTTTTCCAGACTCTCTGTCGCATATCCTTCGTTTCTGGGACACCAGATTGCGATTGACGGATGGTTGCGGAAACGTCTTACCACATCCGTCGCGTTTTTCATGAAGAGCACTTCGTCCGTGACATCCAGATTATATCCTTCCGTAGAGAGCCAGAAATCGTTCCAGACAAGCATTCCGTATTCGTCACATAGATTGTAGAATACTTCCTCCGTGTTCTCGCCGGTCCAGTTGCGGACCATGTTGAAGCCGGCCTCCTTATGCAGTTGCATATACGGTTCCAGATGCTCCCTTGTGCAGTTTTTCATCATGTCGTCCATGCCCCAGTTGCCACCTTTGCAGTAGATGCGCACCCCGTTGACCTTGATTACAAGATATGGGCCCATGTCATCTTCCGAGGGCAGAATTGTGAGTTTGCCGATGTCGGCCCCCTCCCTCAGAGATGGAATTGACACTTTGTCGCCCATGTCCAGAAGGAGACGGTTGTTGAAGATGTCTGTTCCGCCCCGGAGATCTGTGGGATTGAACTCGATTCTGACGGGGGCTCCTTCATGACATACTGCCATTTCATAACTGAGTTCGCGCACGCCGAAACGTGTGTCCTGAGTGTCGGAGCATTTGCCGTCAACCTCTGCCGAGAGGGTCAGAGTGTAGAGATTCTGCTCCCCGTAGCCGTTGGGCCACCAGAGTTTGGGCTTGTCAAGTGCAAGTTCCCGGAATTCATCCGCGCAGAGAATCACCGGAACACTGGCTCCGGATGGTACATTTACTGATTTCTCAATTTTCCTGCCGGCCAGACAGGCCTGAAGCCTTACCTGACGATTCTCGGAGAGAGAATTGCTTATGGTGGTTTCGATAGTTACATCCGCCTTGTCCACGGAAGGCAGGGGAAGGTCTGTGATTACCCGGGTGTCTCCAATGGTTATGCCGCCGGACACCTTGAGGACAACATTCTGCCAAATGCCGATATTGCGGTCCCTTACTCCGGGAACCCAGTCCCATCCTTCCGAACTGATGAATGTCGGACCGTCCAGGCAGAGGACTCCGCCATTGGGTCCGCTGCCGGCAAGACTTGACTCCTCGTGGGGGATACCGGGATTCTGCGGCGGGAAGATATGCACTTCAATGTGGTTGTATTCCCGGGCCAGTTTCGTGATGTCGAAGCGGCCGCGGATGAACGCACCTTTGATCGATCCGAGCCTGACTGAATTGAACCACACGTCCGCGCGGTAGTTGATACCTTCAAATATGAGTTCCAACTTCTCTTTGGAAAGCATTTCCCCGCTCAGGTCAAGGTCCGTCCTGTACCACCACTGTTTGCGGCAAAGGTCATCGGGAATGGCCATGTTGTTCACCCCGAAATAAGGGTCCGGATACACGCCCTGTCTCACCAGTGTGGTAAGCACTGTTGAGGGAACCGTGGCATTGTATCTTTCTTCGGAGTCCTGTTCACATAGGACCCATCCGTCTTCAATTGCCCATGAATTGTCTCCGAGAGGTCTCAGAGAAGTGTGCGGCTCTTCAAAGGCCACCCTCTTCGGGAAAACGATACCGCTCCTTGAATATGGGAGAGTGGAAGAGTCCTGTGGCCTTGAAAGACCGAAATTGACAGGCACAGCCTGCTTGTGTGCTGTCTGGGCGAAAGCCGCTGCGGAGGTAATCATCGCCGCGGCGATCAGTGTTATATGTTTTGGCATGTGGTTTTATGTGTTTACCTGATAATTCAAAAAATTGTTCAGACAGGTCAGATACCTATGCTGAACAATTCTTTAAGTGGTCCCTGTAGGGCATGATCCTACGACCCACAGATTATGAGTCTGTTGCTCTAACCAACTGAGCTAAGGGACCATTTGCCGGCCATCCCCGAAGGGATGGCCATGCAAATATAATGATTTATCTGAAATTATCAGATTTTAATTTCAACATCGACACCGCTGGGGAGTTCGAGCTTCATAAGAGCATCCACAGTTTTCTGGGTAGAATCGTAGATGTCAAGAAGACGACAGTAAGAGTCGAGTTCGAACTGCTCACGTGCTTTCTTGTTGACGAAGGTAGAGCGGTTGACAGTGAAAATCTTCTTGTCGGTGGGAAGGGGAATGGGACCATTCACGCGGGCACCTGTAGAAGAGACTGTCTCCACGATCTTCTTCGCTGACTTGTCAACCAGCATGTGATCGAAGGATTTGAGTTTGATTCTTATCTTCTGGCTCATAGTTTCTAATTGTTTAATTATTATTCATCATCATCCTTGGCTTTGTATCCGCTCTTCTCGATGATGTCCTTGGCGAGACCTGCAGGAACTTCGCTGTAGTGGTCGAAGGACATCGTGCTTGTGGCGCGTCCTGAAGAAAGGGTTCTGAGGACAGTCACATAGCCGAACTGCTCTGAAAGGGGAACAAAGGCTTTGACAATGCGTGCACCGAGAGTGGAATCCATCGCATTGATCTGTCCGCGGCGGCGGTTGAGGTCACCTACGATATCACCCATATAATCCTCGGGAGTTACTACTTCGAGGGTCATGATAGGCTCGAGGATAACCGGCTTCGCCTTCGGACAGGCGTGACGGAATGCCATTCTTGCACAGATTTCGAATGAAAGCTGATCGGAATCCACAGGGTGGAAAGAACCGTCCAGAAGTCTGACCTTCATGGACTGAACCTCATATCCTGCAAGTACTCCGTTGGCCATAGCGCTCTTGAAACCTTTCTCGACAGAGGGGATGAATTCTTTCGGAATGTTACCACCGGTGACTTCGTTGACGAACTGAAGACCTGTTACGCCCTCGTCCGCAGGACCGATTTCAACGATGATGTCCGCGAATTTACCTCTACCGCCGGACTGCTTCTTGAAGAGCTCGCGATGCTGTACCGGAGCGGTGATAGCTTCCTTGTAGTTGACCTGGGGTGCACCCTGGTTGATATCCACGCCGAACTCGCGGCGGAGACGGTCAACGATGATGTCAAGGTGAAGTTCACCCATACCTGAGATGACGGTCTGACCTGTCTCTGTGTCTGACTTGACAGTGAATGTCGGGTCCTCTTCAGCAAGTTTGGCAAGCGCGATTCCGAGCTTGTCGAGGTCTTTCTGAGTCTTGGGCTCTACTGCCAGTCCGATAACAGGGTCGGGGAACACCATTGATTCGAGAGTGATGGGGCTGTCTTCGGCGCAGATGGAATCACCGGTCCTCAGGTCCTTGAATCCGACAGCGGCGCAAATGTCACCGGCTTCTACGAATTCGATAGGATTCTGATGATTGGAGTGCATCTGGTAAAGACGAGCGACCCTCTCCTTCTTTCCTGTACGGGTGTTGTAAACATAAGAACCAGCGTCAAGGCGTCCTGAGTAAGCTCTCATGAATGCGAGACGGCCCACGAAAGGATCTGTCGCAATCTTGAAGACAAGAGCGCAGAACGGTTCGCTTGACTTGGGCTGACGCACTGTTTCTTCGTTGGTCTTGGGGTTGGTACCCACTGTGTTACCCTTGTCAAGAGGTGACGGCAGGTAGCGCATCACGGCATCCAGAAGGAACTGTACGCCTTTGTTCTTGAATGAAGAACCGCAGCAGATGGGAACGATTGACATGTCGATGGTTCCCTTGCGGAGCGCGGCGATGATTTCATCATCTGTGATGCTGTCCGGATTGTCGAAGAATTTCTCCATGAGGGCTTCGTCATATTCGGCTGCTGATTCCACGAGTTTCTCTCTCCATGCATTTGCATCGGCTGCAAGACGCTCGGGAATGTCAACGATGTCGTAATTGACGAGCTCGTCGCTGTTGTTATGATACATGATCGCCTTCATGCTGATAAGGTCGATGATACCGTCGAACTTATCTTCTGCTCCGATAGGGATGCAGATAGGCACCGGATTGGCTCCGAGTTTTTTCTTCATGTCGTCAACGACGGCGAAGAAATCGGCGCCCACACGGTCCATCTTGTTTACATAGGCGATTTTAGGCACTCTGTACTTGTCTGCCTGACGCCATACGGTCTCACTCTGGGGCTGTACACGGCCTACTGCGCAGAATGTCGCGATAGTTCCGTCGAGCACCCTGAGGGAACGCTCCACCTCAACGGTGAAATCGACGTGGCCCGGAGTGTCTATTAGGTTGATCTGATAAGTGTCCCCTTTGTAATGCCAGAAAGCGGTAGTGGCTGCTGATGTAATGGTAATACCCCTTTCCTGCTCCTGAACCATCCAGTCCATGGTTGCAGCGCCTTCGTGAACTTCTCCGATCTTATGGGTTTTTCCAGTATAATAAAGGATACGCTCGGAAGTTGTGGTTTTACCGGCATCAATGTGGGCCATGATACCGATGTTTCTGGTGAATTTAAGATCTCTTGCCATTTTAATGTGCTGATGGGGGACTTAGAAACGGAAATGTGCAAATGCCTTGTTGGCCTCTGCCATTTTGTGCATATCTTCTTTTCTCTTGTATGCAGCACCTTCGCAATTGTATGCGGCAACGATTTCTGCACAAAGTTTTTCTGCCATGGAGTGGCCGGAGCGCTTGCGTGCGAACACGATCAAGTTCTTCATAGAAAGTGAAATCTTCCTCTCCGGACGCACCTCTGTAGGCACCTGGAAGTTAGCTCCGCCGATACGGCGTGACTTAACCTCAACCTGAGGTGTCACGTTCTCGAGAGCCTTCCTCCAAATATCTAGAGGAGCCTGGTCAGAATCCTTCATCTTCTCGCCTACCATATCAATGGCATCGTAAAAAATAGAATACGCGATACTCTTCTTTCCCTGTAACATAAGATTGTTCACGAAACGGGTTACCATTACATCGTGAAACTTGGGATCGGGAAGTAGAATCCTCTTCTTAGGCTTCGTTTTTCTCATTTTTGTAAAAAATTAAAGGTGATAGGTGATAAAAAATTACTTCTTAGCGGCTTTGGGTTTCTTGGCACCGTAGAGTGAACGGGACTGAGTCCTTCCTTCTACGCCTGCTGTATCCAATGCACCTCTAAGGATGTGGTAACGTACACCGGGGAGATCCTTGACACGGCCACCGCGGACAAGCACGATTGAGTGCTCCTGCAGGTTGTGTCCCTCTCCGGGGATGTACGCATTGACCTCGTTGGAGTTGGTAAGACGTACACGCGCAACCTTTCTCATCGCTGAGTTAGGTTTCTTGGGGGTGGTTGTGTACACCCTCACGCAAACGCCTCTCCTCTGAGGACAAGCATCAAGAGCGCGAGATTTGCTCTTAATCTCGATAACCTCGCGTCCTTTGCGAACAAGTTGTTGAATGGTAGGCATAAATGATTGTAAATCTTTTATTTATGTTTCTTTCCCCAATTTTTGGGGCTGCAAATATACTAATTTTTTATGAAATGGCAACACTGCGGCGCGCGGGAATGTGGGTTCAGGCCCGAAAATGGCAGTCGGAAATTATTAGTACCTTTGCCGTAATTATATATATGTTCTATGCGAAAGAAATTTCTTGCAATCATATTGCTTGCGGCATTGCTGCTTCCGCAACTGCTTTCGGCAAAGAAATGGACTGCCCAGTCCAATGAGGACCTGTACGCGGATTTTCTGGAATTCACCGAGGCTTTCCAGCGCACCGCAAAAGAGGGCGGATATGCGATTGCCGATGACCTTGCCCTTTTCATCGCCGAACTTGAAACCGTGTCAACCAAGTCGCCGTATGCCTGGATCAAGATGTCGCACCGATTCATCTCCGATCAGATTTGCCGCTATGCACCGGGACTTGACGAGCCCTACAGCAAGGAACCGCGCTCGATAATAAGGCGGAACCTCCTCAAAATGCGGGACTTTCCCATGCATTCAAATGATGTCTCCGACTTTTTCGAGCCTTATGTATCAGAGGCCAGGAACTCCTTCCTCAAATGGCTCGATACACCCGCACCTGCGGAAGGCAGCCTCCAGATTTTCAAGATTTACAACATGGGATACTGCCTCCGCACTTCCAAACATGTGGTGATTTTCGACCTCGTCTGGGACGGTACGGTTTCCGAAATGGACTATATCGCCTCAAAGGCCGACATTCTTCTGCTGTCGCATCCCCACCACGACCATTATACAAAGGAAATGCTCGAAGCCATGGTGCGGGCCGGCAAATATGTGGTGCTGCCACAGGACTTGATTCCGGGAAGCAAAAGTTCTGCGAAAATAGTCAAGACGGTGTCTTTCAACGAAATGGATTTGGACGGAGTATCGGTCCGCGGCTTTATCGGACAGCAGAGCGGGGACCCGTGTTTTGTGTATGTCATTGACTTTGATGGCTGGCGCTTTGCCCACGCCGGGGATAACCAGACCAAGGACGCGGAAGCATATCTTGCACAAATCGAGGCCCTGGACGTGTTTACAATCGCTATTTTTGCCAAGCCCCAGGTGATGATGGGATATGCGATGAAAGCTCCCGGTGCCGACAAGCGCGGAACCGTCTTTCTCAGCAGCCACGAGAATGAGAAACTGCATACTCCTGACGGTAGAATAGGATTCAATCAGGTGTATGACGAGACCGACAAGTTCGGGAGCGTGACTTTCAACTATCCTCCTCTCGTGATATGGGAATGCGGGGAATGTATAACTCTTACAAAATGATTACTGCAATGAATGTGATACGGAAAATATTTGCGCCGCTTGCCGCCGCTGCCTTGTTCCTGCCCTTTTCCTGCGCACAGAAACCTCAGCCTCAACCTGATCCTCAGCCCGATCCCGATCCTCGGGAAGAAAGAGTGATGATACCGATTTCCGGCATACGGGTGACCATTGACGGGTCATATCTTTATGATTACGCCTTCACTTATGATGATTCCTTGCGTGTGCAGACGGCTACTTTGTCAAGGTGGACCGAAATATTGAGGGAGGAGCGTTCAGGATGTGTGCCTTTCAATTACGGACAGTCATATGAAGGCAAGAAATTCAAAAACCGCTCATCCGGAGTGTACTGTTTCAAAACGGAAGAAGGGAATGTCAGCGAGAGTTCGTTTGCCTGCATCCTGAGATCAGTGGCGGACAAGGGACTGGAACTGGTAGGCGAAGCCTCCATCACTTCGAATATCAAATACACGGAGCGGGAAGACGTCTCGAATATCGGGGCGCTGTTTGTCACTGGTGACTTCATCCCTTTTTATATGAAGGGATATCCTTCCAACAAGTATCTCGTCTCGGAAATAGAAACCATTTCCTCCAACGCCGGGACTCCCCGCCATCGCGTGGTCGAGTACAAGATCAATCCTGTCAATGGTACAGTCAAGACCGCCACGGTCAGCGACTACCGGGGTAAGGAGCTCCAGCACACATACGTCTATACTTTCAAATATTGACGGATTTCCGGCCCGCAGTCATTCTTCCCTTGCCAGGGCAAGATGAGTGAACAGGCCGTTGAAGTCATATTCAAGGAGTTTGCCGTCGTACCAGATGGCGGGCTTGCCGTCGGCGGTTTCCAGAGCCAGAGCCAGATGGGAGCCGGAAACTGTGTATGAATAGGGGATGCTGAGGCCGCAGTCTTCGGGAACAGAAGACAAGAGGTCTCCGGGATAAAGAGACGGATGGGTGTCCGTCTGTCCGGTATAGAGCAGGCGGGGTTCTCCGCCGATTGGCAGACATCCGACTCCGCGGCAACTCATCACAGTCATTCCGATGTTTCCTTTGGCGTCGTAAACCCTGCTGACGGATTCTTCTGTCACAAGGATGTATGTCTCTTCTGCTATGGCGAATATTTCCCCGCGTGAGAAACCGCCCTGGATGTGAAAAAGCGGATCTTCATCCAGATACACTCCTGAATCTGCGTCTTTCCTCCCTTTCAGAAGGGTCAAGATGTGCCCGCCTCTTCTGAGCGCCGCAATCTGGTTGCCGGCCGGAAGATCGAGTCTGGAAACCCTGATCTGGCCTGTGCCTGCGGCCGGATCTTCGGGAATCACAAATATGGCTGTACCTGCGGCATCCCGGGCGTTGAAACAGATGTCGTTTCCGTCCCGATAAAAGCCGGATACCGGTATCAGAGCGTTTTCATGTACGAGGACTTCATCCTGCGACCGCAGAGAGAACCCTTCCGCACTTCTCGGGCCTGAAAGAATCAGCATCCTGCCAGACGGATCTCCCTCCGCTCCGCCACTGCTTTGCCCCTCCGCCCCGCCACTTTCGGGAAGCAGTATGTCATAAATCATCTCACGCCCTTCCCACTGGGCCGTACGGACCCCGTCCCGCAGCAGGAAAGTGTAGCGGTCGGAGGCGGAATCCGAATACAGATGTCCGTCCAGAATCCGGTGCATATCCGCCTGGGTGCCAGCCTCGGCTCCGAATCCGGTGGGAATTTCCACAAGTGATTCTCCGTCTTTCATAAGGAACAGTGTGGCCCGGGTGTCAGACCCTTCCTGCTCCAGTTTCCAGTTGAAACCGTCTTCATATCTTACCCCGGAGGCATACAGGATATATTTCACAGGAGGCGGAGCGGGAGGGCCGTCCTGGCCGCCCGGACCGGTGGAATCGGCCTGGGCGAGGCTGTCGGCACCGGATGAGGCCGAACTGTCCCTCCCGTCATTGCGGGATTCCAGTTCCGCCAACTCTTTCTCGATTCTGTCAAGCGTCCGGGCGATTGAAGCAAGGTAGTCCTTCGCGCATCCTCCGGCGATGATGCCGGCGGCAACCATTGCGGATAGCGCCGCTGTTTTGGTGTGTCTCATTTTCGTCATCGGTTTTCATCGCTGCAAAGAAATGCAAGCGCCCGGTCATCTGCAAGCATTGTGGCGAAATAGACAAAAGTTTACATCTTTTTGATGCTTTTTGCTTTTTTTTGAGCAAAAAAAGAGAGCTCTAGAAATCGAGCTCTCTTGATTGGTCTTCGAGAATTTTGATTGTGACCCTCAGAGTGTCGTCCGGAAGTATGTCTTCAATGTTTTCCGGCCATTCCATCAGACACAGATTCCCGCTGTAGAAATAATCTTCGACGCCGATGTCATAGGCTTCGGAAATTTTCGTCAGACGGTAGAAATCGAAATGATAAATCGGCTTCCCCGCCGCGGTGAGATATTCGTTGATGATGGTGAATGTCGGGGAGCAGACGGGGTCGCTCACACCGAGTTCCTTGCAGAGGGCGGTAATGAAAGTGGTCTTTCCCGCTCCCATCGGAGCGAAAAAGGCCACTCTTTCTGTATCTCCTATAAGGGAGAGGAATTCCCGTGCCGCGCGTTGCAGGTCATCGACATTTCTGATGACGACTTTTGCCATGGCTGCGGCTGTCGTATCAGAGGTTCGGATTGAGAGTCTTCCAATCCGCTACTGCAGGCACGATGCCGAGGCTGATGATTTCCTCGCGCATCTTGCACAGATGCTCGTATGAAGCCTGGAGGGCAGCCATTTCCTCTGCAGTTCCCTTGGGAGCTGTGAAATGTACACCGGTTGCATCGATAGTGGAAGGCATGGCCATCATTACATTCTTGTAACCGCATCTGTCGCAGTTCACATAGCAGCCTGCAGGCCACTCGAACTTCTCTCCGCCCATTGAAGCGGCAATCATCTTCACTGCCTGGTAAGCGGGGCTCTGGAATGAGCTGCGGCCGCGGAGCTTGATGATGTTGGAGCCTCCCTGGATGGTGTCATGCTTGATTTCCTCCCACTTGTCGGCGGGAATGTTGTACTCGGCAAGAGCCTTGCCGCCTACAGTGATGGCAGATGCAAATACCGCCATAGCCTCACCGTGACCGCCGTAGGTGCGTGCGTTCTTGACGGTGTACTGAGGTACATCGAGAGCCTTGGCGATAGATTCCTGGAGACGGGTTGAATCGAGGGCTGCGAGTGAGGTGAGCTGCTCGGGCTTCAGACCGGAATGGATGAGAGCGGTGAGCGCTGTCACATCGGCGGGGTTGAAGATTACGACGACATGTTTCACATCAGGGCAGTATTTCTTGATATTGTCTCCGAACTCGGCTGCAATCTTGCAGTTGCCCACGAGAAGGTCTTCGCGTGTCATGCCTTCCTTGCGGGGCGCTCCGCCGGAAGAGATGATGTATTTCGCATCCTTGAAAGCGACGGCGGGGTCTGTGGTCCAGGTCACATTGGCGCCTTCGAATGCGCAGTGGTACATTTCTTCCGCAACACCGTGAACACCGGGTTCAAAGATGTCGTAGAGGCAGATATTGGGGGTAAGACCGAGCATGAGAGCAGCCTGGGCCATGTTGGATCCGATGGCTCCACCGGCACCCACAATCGTAAGTTTGTCTTGAGTAAGGTACATGATGATTATGTTTGATTATTGTTGTTTTGCGTTTTGCGGGGGCAAAAGTACTAATTTTAGAATCATTAAAAAAGTTTTTATTATATTTGCCGCGTAATTTTACAACCCCCATACAAATGGAACCTTCCTGTCCCCGATCGGGCAATAATAAAATCAACACACCATGGGACTAGTTTTAACAAAGACCTTGCCCAGCAAGGCGGTTGTCTCGGTGTGGCACATCACGGAAACTGAACAGCAGCTGATTTCTCTCAGTTCTGTCCCCACCGATGAAATGGAGGAGATTTCACTCATCCGCAGTGAAAAACTCCGCAAGCAGAAACTCGCAGTCCGCGCTCTTCTCAACGAAGTGTTCGAGGAGAAGGTGTATCTCTCCCACCACGAGAACGGCGCCCCATATCTCGAGAATTGTCTTACCAACATCAGCATCACCCACACGGACGACTATGTCGCGATAATCACTCACGAGGAAGAAGACCTCGGCATAGACATAGAAAGTATTGACCGGGATTTCTCGGCTGTGGAGAAGAAGGCGCTTTCGGAAGATGAAATCGACGACCTTGAGGATGACGACAAGGAGGAAAAGAACACCCAGCTCGCCATTTACTGGTGCGCGAAGGAGGCCATATATAAAAGGATGGACATTAACCGCGTCGATTTCGCCGAGCAGATAGAAGTGGAGCGTTTTACACCCCGCGGAGAGGGCGTTCTCGAGGCTACTTTCGTGCATAAGGACGGCCATGAGGACGAGTTCGAATTGGAGTACATGATTATAGACCGCCACGCCCTTGTCTGGGTTGTCGGCTGATTCCGGCAAAAAGAGCTATTTTAGAATAATTCTAAATTAAATATTTTATTATTAACCTGTTATTCAACAAAATAACAGGTTTTTTGTCTAATTGTTGAAAACTTTTTATAACAAAACTCTTGATATGATTTGGAAATATGACATAACTTTGCCTTCCGAAGAAAAACAGACAGAAAATGGTAAAATTCGTAAGCAAGCGAGACGGCCGCAAGGTTGATTTCAACAACCAGAAGATTGTAGCGGCAATATTGAAGGCGATGGACGTTACTGAGGATGGCGAGGACATCGTTCTTGCCGCCCAGATCGCCAGCAAGATATCAAAATACGAGAGGGATGAAATGAGTGTCGAGGAGATTCAGGATGCCGTGGAGAACGAACTCATGACAACTCCCCGCAAAGAGGTGGCGAAGAAGTATATTGCGTACCGCAATCAGCGCAACCTTGCCAGAAAGGCGAAGACAAATGAGATTTTCCAGGAAATCATAGACGCCCAGGCCAACGACATCACCCGCGAGAATGCCAATATGAATGCCGACACTCCCGCCGGAATGATGATGAAGTTCGCTTCTGAGGCGACCAAGACCTATGTGGACGAGTGCCTTCTCTCCGAGGATGTGCGGGATGCCGTCAAGAACGGCTATATCCACATTCACGACAAGGATTACTATCCCACCAAGTCCCTCACTTGCATCCAGCACCCTTTGGACAAGGTGCTCCAGGGAGGTTTGAAGGCCGGCCACGGCGAGTCCCGTCCCGCAAAGCGCATAGAGACTGCCGCCGTCCTTGCCTGCATTTCAATGGAAACTGTCCAGAACGAGATGCACGGAGGTCAGGCCATCCCCGCCTTCGACTTCTACCTTGCACCGTTTGTCCGTCTGACCTTCGTCGAGGAGCTCAAGAAGCTGGAAGCGTATGACAATCATGTATATTCCAATCTTTATGATGTAAAGATTCCCGATTATATCCGCCGTGACCTTACCGGACTTGTCGGAGACGAGCGCGCCGTGCAGCAGGCTGTCAACCAGACCGTTATGCGCGTGCATCAGGCGATGGAGGCTTTTGTCCACAATATGAACACCATCCACTCCCGCGGAGGCAACCAGGTCGTGTTCAGTTCCATCAACTACGGAACAGACACATCAGCCGAGGGACGCTGCATCATCAGGGAAATACTCAACACTACCTATGAAGGTGTGGGCAACGGCTCCACCGCCATTTTCCCCATTCAGATATGGAAGAAGAAGAGGGGAGTGAGCTATCTTCCCGAAGATCCCAACTTCGATCTCTATAAATTCGCATGCAAGGTCTCAGCCCGCCGCTTCTTCCCCAATTTCCTGAATCTCGACGCATCATACAACAAAGATGACGCATGGAAGGCTGACGATCCCAAGCGCTATGAGCACGAGGTCGCCACAATGGGCTGCCGCACCAGGGTATATGCCAACAAGTTCGGCCCCAAGACCAGCATCGGCCGCGGTAATCTTTCGTTCACTACTTTGAACATTGTCCGCATCGCAATCGAGTGCATGGACATCACAAATAAGGAAGAGCGTATCGCAGCCTTCATGAACAAGGTCGATGCCGTCCTCGACATTGCCGCCAAGCAGCTCAACGAGCGTTTCGAGTTCCAGAAGACCGCGCTCAAGAAGCAGTTCCCTCTCCTTATGAACGGTCTTTGGATGGGTTCCGATGCTTTGGAGCCCTGCGACACCATCGAATCAGTACTCAACCAGGGCACGCTTTCAATCGGATTCATCGGCCTTGCGGAGACTTTGATTGCCCTTATCGGCAAGCATCACGGTGAGAGCGAGGAAGCTCAGGAACTCGGCCTGAGAATCATTTCCCATATGGCGGAAAGGGTCAACGGTTTCGCAGAGACTTTCCAGCACAACTTCACTTTCTTCGCGACTCCCGCCGAAGGCCTTTCCGGACGATTCACCAGAATGGACCGCAAGAAGTTCGGTATCATTCCCGGTGTCACCGACAAGGACTACTACACGAATTCCAGCCACATACCCGTGTATTATCACTGCACTCCGCAACATAAGGCTCAGATCGAAGGCCCGTATCATAAATATGAGAATGCCGGCCATATCTTCTATGTCGAAATCGACGGAGATGCCACTCACAATCCGGAGGCCATCATGAAGATTGTCGATCTTATGGACAAATACGACATCGGCTACGGTTCAGTGAACCACAACAGGAACCGTTGTCTGGATTGCGGTTATGAAGATGCCACCGACGGTCTCGAGGAATGTCCTCAGTGTCATTCGAAGAATATCGACGTGCTTCAGCGCATCACCGGTTACCTGGTCGGCACGACAAACCGCTGGAACAGCGCCAAACTTGCCGAACTCAAGGACCGTGTTGTCCATAAATAATGGCATCTGACACAATCAGAGTTCTGAACATCATTGAGCAGACCATGGCCGACGGCCCTGGTCTGCGTACTTCTATATACTGTGCCGGCTGCGCCCATCACTGCCCGGGCTGCCATAATCCCCAGTCGTGGGACTTCGCCGGCGGGAAAGATATGAAGGTCGGGGACTTGCTTGAAATCATTAAGGCTGACGAAATATCGGACGTATCATTTTCCGGCGGAGACCCTTTCTACCAGGTGGATGCTTTCACCTCCCTGGCGCGCCGTATCAAGGAGGAAACCGACAAGACAATCTGGTGCTGGACAGGCTTCACTATTGAGGAAATCCGTGCGGACGAGCATCTCGCCCAGATGCTGCCGTATATAGATGTACTTGTGGACGGCCCCTTCATTCTGGAGCGTCGCGACACCAACCTTCTGTTCAGGGGCAGCGACAATCAGAGAATCATTTATCTCACGCCCAAGGTTGAGGATGATATTCCCGGGGCGGTTCCTCTTGTGAAGTTGAGGTAGGCTATTGCCTGAGCCAGAGTTCCGGATTCTGCGGCGTCTGGCCTTTCCAGAGTTCGAAATGTATTTCTGTGGTGCCTTCGAGGGTATCGACTATTCCTATCTTCTTGCCGGTGCCGACCTTATCCCCGGCTGTGACGAAGACGGTCTTCATCTTGCTGTACAAGGTGAAAAATTCCCCATGCTGGACCAGAATGCATTTATTGTATCCTGCCAGAGTGAATACCTTTATAATAGTGCCTTCGAAAATGCATTGCACCTGGGTGTCCGGGTCACAGGCGATGTTCACTCCCTTGTTCTCCCTGATTTTGACATTCGTGAAGACCGGGTGGAAGGTCTGGCCGAACTTCTCGGTGACAGGACCATCGACCGGCCATGGCAGTTTTCCCTTGTTCTTTGCAAAAGAGGAGCCGAGTGTGGGATCGACGACTATCTTTTGTGACGGGGCGGAAGCTTTGCCGCCTGCCTTTGAGGACGCTTTTGTCGCTGCGGCGACAAGGGCCTTGATTTCATTGTCGAGATTGGCGGCCTGCTTGCGTTTGGCGGCTGCGTCGGCCTCCAGCTTCTTGCGCTGCTTTTTCAGCTTGGCGGTTGTCTCAGTTATGGATTTCGCATCATTTTCAAGGGCGGCCAGTTCTTTTTTCCTTGCATTCTTGGCTTTTTCGGCATCAGAGAGAAGCCCGTTCAGGTGTGACTGCTTCTCGGCAAGGAGGGTTTTGGCCTCGATGACAGCCTGCCCCTGAGCCCTGAGATTGTCGGAAAGGTTCCTGAAATAATTATATCTTCTGAACCCTTGGGATATGTTTTCCGAAGCCAGGATATACATATACCAGACTTTCGGGTTCCTGTTCTTGTACACTCCCTTTACAAGTCTCGAATAATGTGCGGACAGGGTGTCGAGACGCGCCTGGAGCGCACTTACCTCCCTTCCGGCGGCGGAAATCTCTTTCTTGAGGGATGCTATCTCCCTGTCGTATGAAGCCACGAGTTTCTTCCTGCCTTCAATCTGCTTGCGGGTGAGATTGAGTTTGGCGGTGAGATTGCCGGCCTGGGCTGAATTGTCGGCAATCTGTTTGTTCAGGATGCGGATTTCCTTCTCAAGCCTCGCTTTCTCGCTCTGCTGTTTCGAAATGTTCTGGGCTCCCGAAAGCATCGGAAGCAACAGCATCACGGCTGCGAGGAAGTATGTGCGTATTCTCACCGGGTTCATTTCCTTTTCTTTGATTCTGCCTCGCGCGCCATCTGCCTTTGCTTGATTTTTTCATCCATACCCTTGAGAAGGCCGGTCTTGTCCTTGCGGACAGCCTGGTCGTAGTAGTAGAATGCTGTGTCGTATTCCTTCAGCCCGAAGAGCACATCAGCATAGTGGTCGAGAATGACCGGCTCCTTGGTGCCGCCTGCTGCCATGGCCCTTTTGAAGAAAGGCTTTGCCTCGAGGTCGCGGCCCATCAGGTGCAGTATCCAACCGAATGTGTCCAGATAAGTCATGTTCTCGGGATTTTCCTGTACCACGCGGGCACTCATTTCATAGGCTTTTTTCAACTTCTTTCCGGAGAGGGACAGAAAATACGCATAATTGTTGAGCACCAACATATTGGCCGGTTCCTCCTTCAGCACAGCTTCGTACATCTTGAACGCCTTGGAGGTGTCGCCGGCCGTGGCCCAGTAGTCGGCGAGGGCTGCCATCGCGTCGAGTCTGGCGCGGTCGCTGACCCCTTCGAGGCCTATGAGTCTCTGACTGTAGTCGAGAAAATTGGCATCATGGTCCAGAAAATTGCTCAGCCAGATTCCGAGCGAAAGGGATTCCTCGGTGACAAAGCCGTCCCGTATGCACTGGTCGAACATGTCGCAGATGGCCTTGCTGTTGCGGATTATGGCTGCGGGCTGAGACTCGCTGACGGTGTTCAGAAGAAGTTTGCCTTTGTGGATGGGGGAGAGTTCTCCGGATGTCAAAAGAGTGTCCTTCAGGAAAGGCATGAACAGATTGTCGAAATCCTTGACCCGGTAAATCTCCCCTTTGAGCAGGGCGGTCTGGATGTCGGTCCCACGGGTGTTTTCGATTTTACGCAGCACCACGATTGCCTCGTCCAGATAATTGGCGTCCAGATACGTCTGGAGCAGTTCTTCGGCGAGTTCGCCCTTTTCGGGATATCGTCTGGCGAGATCCTCGTAAACTTCCATACTCTGGAGTTTCCTGCCTACTATATTATAATATTGTGCGAGGCGGTATTTGTACCAGAAATTCGCGCTGTCCAACTTTGTCGCTTCCGTAAGGTACGGCTCGGCCATCAGCGGCTTCTGCATCCTTATCGCGATAATGCCGAGGTAGAAGAAAGCCGCGTCATTTTCCGGATTCCCGGCGACTACATTCCTCAGCGTGTCGGCGGCGGCGAGGTACTGCTCGTTTTCCATCAACTCGACGGCGGCCAGTACGGAATTCTCTTCCTTTTCCGCGGCCCGGGGATTCTGCGCTGCGGCGGGAATGGCGCAGAGCAGCATGCACAACAATGAGAGGAAATGTTTCATGTTGCAAAATTAACTATTTTTCATAAAAGATTGATAATCCAAAAATTAATCGTATATTTGCAGCCCGCCAAAATAGACGGCGGACATTAATTTATTTATAATCAAACAATTAACTAACCAATGCCTGGATTAATTGGAAAGAAGGTCGGAATGACCTCCGTATTTGGTGCCGATGGTAAGAATATACCATGCACCGTCATTGAGGCTGGTCCGTGTGTTGTTACGCAAATCCGCACAGTAGAAAAAGATGGTTATGCCGCTGTGCAGCTTGCCTATGACGAAAAGAAAGAAAAACGTACCAGTGCGCCCCTTTTGGGACATTTCAAAAAGGCAGGAACCACACCTAAGTACAAACTCGTCGAATTCAAGGCGGATTTTGCTCAGGAGCTTAA
>JAKSKQ010000037.1 GCA_024401675.1 Bacteroidales bacterium
CAGGGCTATTCTTTCTCCTTGCGCTCGGGGGTAGTCATCCTCCAGATTGATGCGAGGACACCGCCGATAGCGCTCTGCATGATGGAGCAGAAAATCGACGGCACGCCCACTATGGGCATGTATGCGGGGAAATTGTTCTTGGCGAGAGTGGCGGCAAGGCCTCCGTTCTGCATTCCGGTCTCGCAGGCAATCGACTTGCACAGGTCGCGGTCATAACCGAAAATCCTGCCGAGCGCGAAACCCAGTCCGAAGCCGAGGCCGTGGAGAAGAGTCGCCGCGAGGAACATTTTCCCGGCAAAGGCTATGATTTGTTCACGCCCTCCTTCGAGCATAACCGCGGGAGCAATCACGGCTCCAGAAACCATACTGACGGCAATAGTCGAGATGACAGGGCCTGTCTGCCCGAGTTTCTTGACAAAGTCGGGGAATTTCCAGTTGATCAGCACTCCGGCAGTGACAGGGATGAGCACTATCTCGACCACGCTGCGAAGCATCCCCCACACATCAACCGGCACATAACCGCCGGCAAGCAGTTTTGTCAGCAGCGGAGTCATCACGATTCCAAGTATGGTGGATACCGCAGTGGATACTACCGAAAGCGACAGGTTGGCCCTGCCAATGTAAGCGATGAGATTGCTGGCGGTTCCTCCCGGGCAGCAGGCCAGCAGGATAAGTCCCACGGCGAGTTCTTTCGGAAGCCCGAGAATCTGGGCGATGGCCCAGCCGGAAAGCGGCATTACGGTATATTGTGACAGCGCGGCGAGCACTACCACTCTGGGCTGCTTGAAAAGTTCGGCGAAATCGCTGAGTTTCAGGGACAGGCCCATGCAAAGCATCACAAAGGCAAGGGAATATGTCATCCATTTCCCTTTGCTGAACCAGTAGAACACTTCGGGATGGAAATATCCGATGACATAGCAGAGGATAATCCAGAAAGCGCAGAGATTTATAAACCAGGAAATTATTTTGTTCATACAAACGATTTATTTGAATTTCACTTCAGTATAGGATATGTTGCTGCGGCACTGGCGGACATCCACCATCTTGCGGTCTTCGGTGAATGACACATAGAGTTTGCGCCCGTGGAAATTGACATACGGGTAATGAATTCCGTACGGATTGGTGATATCCCAGGAGCGGAGAGTCTCACACTGCGGACCGATTTCGGCCACCCGGAGCCGGCTGCGCATCACATTGCCCCACGATGTATTGAGGTTCGGCCAGTCGTTGAAAAGGACATAGACTTTGCCCCTGACATACACGAGGGCGGTCTTGGACTGGCAGCGGCCGAGACGGACCGGTCCGGCGAGGCAGGTGCCGTCCGCGGCATACTTGGCCACAAATGTGCCTCTTTCCTCCTTGGGACAGCCGGAATTGCGCATAGCGACATAGAACTGGTCATCGACTATCTCCAGAGACGCCTCGCAGGCACCCCACTCGAAGTCACGGCAAATCATCACCACATCGAAGTTCACGCCGTCCGAGGTCTTGACCACAACCGGCTTTGACTCGTCGGTGAACACATTGCAGAGCACACTGTAGTACTCCCCCCGGTAGGGAATGAACCTCGCGGAGATGCACAAGTCATTGTGGTATTTTGCGGGTATGGAGTTGTCTTCGAAGAACTTGAATGTATTCTCCGCGCTCAGGTCCACAGTTTTGAGTTCGCCCCAGGGAGTGACATAGCGCAGTTTGCACACTACTATCCGGTCTTCGAAGGTCTCGGTACGCAAATCGAAAGGTCTTGCGCAATAAGTCACCTCGGTACCGACGCAACCGTTGAAATACACCATCAGGGTCTTGCCGAGGACAAGGACATTGGGGTCATACGGAGCTCTCGGCCCATGGGTGAAATCCCCTATCGTCTCCCCCGCCTTGATGACGTCCTTGCGGTAACTGACCTTTCCGGTCACACGGTCAACCTTTGCAAGCACAGGAAATGTGGAAAGTATCGCCGAATACTCCTTTTTCTGCTCGCTGTCCTGATAATAGGCGAAATACATATCCCTCGCACCGTGGAAGGCGAAGGTGGAGCAATGGGCCACAAGATTGGCGGTATCGGAAATCGAAACTGCATCCTCCGGCTTGAAGGGAAGGTTCTGCCCGAAAGCGGCCGCCGACAGGAAAGAGGCCACTGTCAGAAATATAGTTCTACGCATCATTTTCATTTGTTGTATCTGATTGCAAGATAATCAATCGCACTTTCATGTTCGATTTTCACATCATTGCACATGTGGGTATCGGCATAATCCGAGCCGCTGCTGGCCACATCGGAAGCGGGCACCAGACGGAGATAGACCTTGTCCTTGCCGAGAATTTCCAGGGGAAGGTCGATATTGTACTGCTTGTAGCCGCAGAGGGAGAACACCGTGGCCACCGCCCATTCGGTGACATCCGGGACAGTGTAGGGGGCCACAAGATGCCAATCGGCATCATGTTCGGGGTCCTGGCTGTCCTGATTGGACCATTCCACTTTCCAGAACCGCGGAGTATATCGGGAGTAATTGAGGGCTGTGAACTGGAGGGAAATGTGACTTGTGGAGATTCCCTTTGTCGAGAACTCCAGCAGCCATCCGTAAGGACGCCCGGTCTCATAATTCCACCAGTACTGATTCGAGAAACCGGTCCTTGTACCCCAGGGACATATCGCCTTGCCCGGCTGGTCGCTGCCATTGAAGAGGTTTATGTTGCGGGCATCCTCGCTCGTGGCGTGGGGGCCGCACCACTCGAGAGTTCCGTCGGGAGAGAGGCTCAGAAGATTCTGCCATGAGGCCCACTGGGGCCAATGTTCCTTCTCGGGATCCAGAATTATGCCCATACCGTTGTCATTTCCCTTGTGGAGTCCGAACATATACTGGGCGTTGTTCCCTATCGGGCCGAGGTATGAGAAGGTATAGACGAAATTGATTGTCATATCGTTCTGGTAAATCCGCTGGAGAAGAGTGTCGCGCGTGTATTTCTCCTGATATGTATGAGTCAGGCGGCCGTTTGTCCCGTAGGTCGGAAGCGCAGAGCGGGTCTGAGCCGCATCCGGGTCCGGATTGACGAAGCGGTACTCCGTCAGCAGAGCCGAGAAACTGTCCTCGACACTCGGGTTCATATTTCCCCAGATGTCCTCCTTGCACTGGTGGCGTATCTGGTAGCGGCTGATATATCCGAGGTCCGGGTCGTTGTCTATGTCAAGGATATTGGCCCCGTTGCGGAATTCGAAGCGGACAAAGCGCTCGTGGACCACGACTCCGGAAAGGTTGCCGCTGCCGTAGGGAAGGACAGTGCCGTCGTTGCGATATTTGCAGACCGTGTTGGTCAGAAGATATGAGACATCTCCGTTGATGTCGCGGATAAGACGCGGGTACTTGTCAATCCGGTTGGCGTTGGTCCCTATCGAATAGCCTTCGTTGATAGGCGCCACCGGGCCTTTCCGGACCGGGATTTCCACGTCCTTGAGAGTCACATAGGTATAGATATCGTCATCGACAAGGTCCGCGATGTGCTTTTCCTTCACGGGCACGGCGGCCTTGCCGGCATTTTCCCTTTCCACCACCATGTCGGAGGTGACTCCGCTGATTTCATATCGCTGCGGGTTCTCAATCCGGCTGACGACGCATCCCTTCAGAAGAATCTGCACCTTGTCGTACTTGTCGAACACATTGTCCTCCTCGGAGGCGGCGATGATTTTCACTCCGTACTTTCCATCGGGACTTTCGAGATATGAAGTGACTTTCGCCCCGGTGTAATCGACCGTGGTTGCTGTTATCTGCTCGTTCTCACCGGCATTTCCGCTAGTTCTGTCGCTGACGATGATGCCTTCGAGAGTTATGTAGTCCGAGATGATATTCCCGTCCGCATAATTGCTTCTGAGTTCTTCAAAGGTTACAGGAGTTCCGAAGATTTCATCCTTATTCTTCTGTATGAGGTTGAAAGCCACCTCAACCTTTTCATTCCAGCCATCGGTGAAAGACATCACGACCTGAGCTATTCTCGGAGCATCGGTACTGTTCTTCAGAGTCTTGATGCAGATTGACTTGGAAGGGGTACCGTCCGAGAAAGAAATATCCTCCACCCAATTGTCCTCGAGGTTGGTGACATAGCGCAGGTCAACCTTGATATCACCGAACGGGATATTGGTCTCGAGCGGGAACATCTGGGCGCCGCCAGCTCCGGTTGAAATAAGCGAAGTACTTCCAACTGAAAGGACCGCCTCAATCGATGCCTGCTGCCTGAACTCCAGGGTGTCCGTCCGGCTGCTCAAGGTGCTTTTGAGCAGCACCACGGCCTTGCGGCGGAAACCGTCGTTGGGGGATGCGCTGTACTGCACTTTGCAGTTCCCTTCCCCGGAGACTTTGTCGAAAGCGAGCCAGTTGCACTCACGGGCTCCGTCCAGGACGAATTCCCCGTTGGATATGATTTCCAACTCTCCACCGGCACCGGAAGCAGGTATTTCATATATTTTCTGCTTTGTTCCAAGAGACACGAGAGGGATTTTCTGTGCATCGTCGAACAAAGGCCCGCTGCATGAGATTCCTATCGGAAGACAGAGGACAGCAAGCAGTATATAAGTGATTTTCTTCATCTTAGTTTGCATTTTGTCTTAATCTGAGCGTGATGGAAAAGTCCACATCATAATTGTTGTTCAGGCGCAAGATGATATCCGCCGACCTGCGCTCACCGGTCTGGTTGGCCTCGAGGTCGAACCACACCGCATCCGGCTCGAAACGGCAGGACTTTATCCACCCGCTGCCACCTATCGGCATTTTAGGGCCGGGCTCGCCGTACTGGTAGTATATGACGCTGCTCTCTATCTGGTCGATTGATGCGAAGACATTGGACACGAGGGCTTCCTTGTATTCCCCCGCCTGTGCACCGGCAGACAATATTTCGTCAACGAAAGCGAACTGGGGGTTGGTGTTCATTCCCTTCTGGATGATGACGACAGTGTCCTTCGAAACATCCTTCGCAATTGCAATCCCGGCCTTGCGGGCAATGCCCTGATTCTCGCCGTATGTGAACAGCATGTCCCCTATCCCGTCAGAATCGCAGACCGAAAGGGACGCCCACTGGACAGGCTTTATCATGGATGCGTCCCATTTGCCGTTGGAATACACCAGGATACGTGTTTCGCCCTCATATTGTGTCAAATGAATTTCCCTGCAAGTGAGGGCGATATCCTTGTCATATATATAAGGTTTCGCGCAGGAGGCGCAGACGCAGCATAGCAGCGCCGCAGCAAGCAGCAGGCCGAAGCCTTTGTCAGAGACCATATTCTTCATATTCCTTATTGTCAAGTTTGTTTTTCGAATAGACCACTTCTATATCCGGAATGGGATAATAGCGGTGGCAGGGCTTCATTGTGGCAAGGAGCTCGCGGTAGTCGTTGTTGGCAAGGGTGGATTCATACCATATCCCCCACCTGACCAGATCGTACTTGCGCTGGAACTCTCCGAAAAGTTCCCTTGCCCTTTCGTCCCTTATCTCCTGGCGCAGACGGGAATCGGACCTGTACTCATACGGAGCAAGGCAGGCCCTCTGCTTCACCATGTTGAGATACTCTATCGACTTTGTGTTTTCTCCGAGTTCGCTGTAACATTCGGCCATCATCAGAATGGCGTCGGCATAGCGGAACACCTTGTAGTTGTTGGAATCCTGATACATCTGCATGTTCGGGCACCAGAACTTAGGGCCCACGAAGGGCTTCGAGGCCACATTCTCGAACATCTGGCCGTTGTATTCCCAAGCCAGATTCAGTTCCTTGCGGATGTCGGTGCTGAACTTGCTCTGCAGACCTCCGCTGAAGAAGTAGGTCGGCCGCATACTCAGCCAGGTAGTCGCATTGGTGCCGAGTTCCGGAATCTGAACACCGCCGTAAAGGACAGTGCCGTCGTCCAGTTCGGACTTGGGAGGTGTGCAGATAGCCGCGACCTGCCCGATATAGACAAGACCGCCCTCCACATATTCGTGCTGGACCTCGAAAATGGATTCCGGGGTGTTCTTGTTGCGGAACATGACATTGTAGCGGTAATCATAGTCGGAGAGGTTCCCGTAGATTGCCTCGATATGTCCGAGGGCGTCCAGGGCGACTTTCCACTCCTTGTTCCACATCGCCAGTTTCGCTATCAGCATCCATGCACAGGATGCTCCCATACGGTAGCCGTCGTTTTCATAGGTACGGATCTGGTCGGCAGCCGCGGCTGCGGGAAGCAGGTCGGCAATCAGCGAATCGCGCGTGGCGACGGCATCCATTCTGCCAAGTGCCGCCACACGGTCCTGGACTTCATTGTTGCTGACTTCGTCCATGTAAAAAGGAGTATCTCCGAAAAAGGAAGTTATGTGCCAGTAGTACAGGGCCCGGAGAGTCTTGGCCTCACAGATGAGGTTGTTGTACTGGTCCTCGTCCAGAACTCCGCGCTTGTATGCGCGCTCAATGCCGTGCGCAGCGAAATTGGCCCTCTGGACTCCGAGATAGCACTGTGTCCACATCGTGGCACCGAGTCTGGGCTGGGACGGCGACACATCGAGTCTGGCGTCCAGAATTCCGTTCGTCGGGATGGTGGCTATGTCGGACACGCACTCGAGCGCAATCAGAAGAGTACGGTCATAAACAGATTTGAGAGGGATGTAGCAGCTGTTCAGTGCTGACTGGCACTCGGAATATTTCCTGAAATAATTGTCCGGAGTGGACAGCGCGGAAGTGTCCTCTTCGAGAGAGCACGCTGACAGGCACAGGGCCGCGGCGATAATATATAATGTCTTTTTCATCGCTTCTAGAATTTGAACTGGACACTGAAAGTAAAGGTCCTCGGCTTCGGATATGCTCCGAGATCGAGTCTCCGGAGGGTGGAGGAGGTGCCTTCACTGGACACATCCGGGTCGAAGCCGTTGTATTTCTTCCACAGGAACACATTGTCTCCGGCGGCCGTGACTGTGATTTCCTTCATCCAGTCCACTTTTTTCTTGAGATCGAAGGTATATGACAGCGAGAGGCTCTTCAGTCTCAGATACGACGCATCGTGAATCATGAAGTCGCTCGGCATGTTGGAATCCACCGCTCCGGCCCTCGGGAGGTCTGACTGGGGATTTCTTTCAGGATGCCAGGCGTCCAGCATGTAACGGTACTGATTGGTGTAGAAGGAGCCGGCCATGTAAAGTTCGGCATAGTTGTAAATCTTTCCACCGAGGGAATACGCGAAGTATATGCCAAGTTTGAGGTGACCCCAGTAGAAGGTGTTCTGAAGACCTCCGTAGAGGAAGGGGTCGGCCGAGCCCTGGTAAATCAGGTCATCCTGATTGAGGATTCCGTCGTAGTTGATGTCATAATAGCGGGCCTTTCCGAGAGTCTGGGTGCCGGAGCTGACGAAAGTGCGGGTGAACTTGTTGTTCTCGATTTCCTCGTTGCTCTTCCAGACCCCACCGTATTTGAAGCCCCAGAGAGAGTTCAGAGGATAACCGGCCACATAGCCGTACATCATGTAGCCGCTCGAAGACTTGAGCAGAGACACGAAGTCCTCCGTACCTATATCATTGACCATCTGCGAGTTGTGGGACATCGTGAGGGTGGTGTTCCAGCCGAACTTGCCGCGGGCGATGTTCTTGGTGTCGATTGTTATCTCGAAACCCTTGTTGGTGGTGTTGCCGATATTGCCGTAGCGGGAAGAGAATCCGGTATGTGTCGGGACCTGCATGGTAAGGAGCAGGTCGGTGGTGTTGGCATAGTAGCCTTCCACAGTGAGGTTCAGGCGCCCCCGGAAGAACTCGGCATCGACAGCTGCATTATAGGAGGCTGTCTTCTCCCAAGTCAGGTCCGGTGCCGCAAGCCGGCTGGTGTATGTCGCCACAGGCTGGGTTCCGTTGAAAATGTAGCCCGAAGTGGAGGTCGATAGCGCAGCGAGGGAGCGGTAAGCGGAAATCGCATCATTTCCGGAGATTCCGGCGCTGAGCCTGAGCGCGAGATTGCCCACCCATGACACATTTTTCATGAAATGTTCGTTGGAAATGTTCCAGCGGAACGCGCCCGAAGGGAAGAACGCCCACTTGCCGTTGGCGGCGAAATTGGAGGCTCCGTCGGCGCGGCCGGTGAAGGTCAGGTAGTAGCGCTCGTCGTAATTGTAGTTGATGCGGGCGAAGGCGGACATCTTGGAAGTGGCGGAATATGAAGTGCCGGCGGAATATGTGTTCTTGTCCAGCACGGCATTCATATTGTTCCACATCACCTCGTCGTCCATATAGCCCGAACCCGAAAGGGAGAAGTCGTTGGATTTCGAATAATATGTGGAAAATCCGGCCATCACATCCCCGTGGTGGCGTTTCTTTTCGATTTTATAGTTTACCGTTGTCTCGGAAGAGAGGTTTGTCTTGTGGAATTCCCTCCGGTAAGCCTCGCCTCCTTCGTTGGCAGTCTTTTTCGGAAGAGTGCCGGGGTAATACCTGTATGTGTGCAACTGATACAGGGAATATGAGAAAGTCGAGTTGATGGAAAGATTCTCTATCGGGGTAATCCTGGCCGTGAAAGCGTGGTTGGTGGAATTGTGCTGGGAATAATATGTATTCTGGTCCAGCACCGCGCGAGGGGTGTTGATTTTGGTTCCGCCCACATAGTAGGGGTTGAAATTCTCCACCGGATCTATGTGCGGGGACAGGTACTGGACTCCGCCCCAGGTGTTGGTGCCGCCTATTGTCACCTTGTTCTCGTCCTTGTGACGCCATGTGTAGGAGCCGTTGTATGCTACATAAAGCCATTTGTACAACTGCCGGTCAACCTTGACGCGGCCGGAGAACTTCTTCTGCCCGCTGCCCTGGATGATGCCCTGGGTGTCGTTGTAGGAGAAGTTGGTGTAGTACGATCCCTTGTCGGACTTGCCCGAAATCGAAAGCAGGTAATTCTGGACCACGGCGGTCCTCATGACCTGGTCGAACCAGTCCGTGCCTTTGCCCAGTGAAAGCGGATCCGGGAACGGAGCCAGGGACATTGGGGCGTTGGGACCGTATGAAGTGTTGTTCGAATCGGTACCGAAGTACGCATAGTCATTCCTGTACATGGCAAACTCGGAGGCATCCATCACGTCGAGCTTCTGGGGAAGTTGCGCGAAGCCCACATCGGCCTTGAGTATGATGCTCGGTTTCTGGATGCTGCCGCTTCCGGCCTTTGTCGTGATGATTATTACACCGTTGGCGCCGCGGGAACCGTAGATTGCCGTCGATGATGCGTCTTTAAGGACTGAAATGGATGCAATGTCCTCCGGGTTGATGTCGTTGAGGTCGCTTATCGCATCCATTATGCCGTCCACGACTATGAGCGGTTCGTTGGACGCGGTGATGGAACGGGTTCCCCTGATACGGATACTGGTCGTGGAGCCGGGGTCTCCGTCGGTGGAGAGGAAATCCGCTCCGGCAATCCTTCCCTGCAGGGCGTTGTCCACAGAGAGGGTGGGAGTACCGGCGATGTCGGCCATTTTCACATTGGACACCGAGCCTGTGAGATCCGTCTTCTTGGCGGAACCGTATCCGATGACCACAACATCGGAAAGCACTTCGGCGTCATCCGTCATGGTTATGTTCATCTTCGCCGAGGCTCTCTCGGTGACATCCCTGAGCCCGATGCAGGAGAAGACCAGCCTGTCCGAAGCGGATACTCCCGGAATGGAGAACCTGCCGTCGGCATCGGTGAGGGTGCCGCTGGATGTTCCGGATATCATAACCGTCACTCCTGCAAGCGGCACGGAGTTCTCGTCAGTGACCATGCCCGCAGCCGTGAAGGCGGCCGCCGCTTTCTTTTCGGCGGCCTTAAGCACGACTGTCTTCTGGACAATTTCAAAATCCAGGCCCACCGGAGAGAACACCCTGGCGAGTACATCCTGAATGTTGCCGGAAGAAACTTCGGCGGTCACATTGCCGATTCCCTCCAACATCTGTTTCTGGTACACGAAAGAATAACCTGTCCGGGATTCCAGGTCGGATATGACCCGGGAGACAGGTTCCCCGGAGTAGCTGACCGATATCGTCTGTGCCGGAAGCGGCGCCCCAAAGGCGGCAAACAGGGAGAGTACCAGAAATATGCGTACAATTCTATTCATCAAATTATTGTCTTTTTCGAAATGTAAATCGTTTCCCCTTCCACTTCAAACTTCAGTCCGCCGCTCAGTTCCAGTATCATCAGAGCGTCCCCGAACTTGCCGTAGCGCGGAATCCTGCCCTTGAAGACAATCTGCGAAGAAGCTTCGTCCCGGAACTCATAATTGAAATCATACCAGCGGCTCAACTGTCTCATTATCTTGTCGAGAGTAAGGTCATCGAAAACGAACATGTCATTGCGCCAGCTGGTCACCACTTCGGTATCCACTGTCTTCACTGTCGTCTCGTCGGCTCTCTTGCTGAACACGGCCTGATGACCGGGAACCAGCATCAGTTCGTTGGTCGGGTGTCCGTCGGAAACAAGGGAGATACTGCCTTCCACAAGGGTTGTGAGAACTTCTTCGTCATCCTCGTAGGAGTTGACATTGAATTCGGTTCCCCAGACTCTGATTGTCTGTCCGGCAGTTCTCACAATGAAGGGACGAAGGCTGTCCTTAGCGACCTTGAAATACCCCTCGCCGATGATTTCGACGCAGCGGAGCGTATCCGAAAAGGCTTCAGGATATTTCAGGGAGGTCTGGGCGTTCAGCCAGACTTCAGTTCCGTCTTCCATGGTGATGTGGAATTCGCCGCCCCTGGGAATCTCGAGATTGTTGAGCCTGGCCCTGTCCTCGGCGTGTTTTTTCACAATATCAGCCACCGGACGGGACTCGTCAAGGTTATAGACTTCGCCTTCCCCTGTGGTGAGAATACCCTTGGTCGTGCCTGGTTCTATCATGGATATGAGGTCTCCCTTCTGTTCCTGCTGAATTTCAGCAGGGACCTGCGGGCGGCGGATGTTCATTCCAAGAAACAGGCCTATGACGAGAATTCCGCAGGCTCCGCAGATATACCCGGCGACGCGGCCAAGCGCGGCACGGCGTGAGCGGCGGATGCGCTGCTGCATCTGTTTGAGCGGGCGAAGGGTATCAATGCTTCGCCATGCGGCATACCCGTTTTCCAGATAATTCTCGGAAACGAGAGTCTGGAACAGTTTTTCATTCGCCTCGGAGGCCTCCCTCCATTTCAGGAGAGAGGCTTCGTCCCCGGGTGAAAGTTTGCCGGCAAGATAAGAGAGTATCAATCCGGCTAAAGTATCGGAATTCATCCTTTATCAGTTCTGATATGAGCCCGGCCACCAGTCGGTCGTGCCGCGGGAAGTGCCAAGCTGGTCGGTAGTTGTTGCGTCTATTGAGACAAGCCAGTTCCAGAATTCGGTTCCAAGTTTCTTGCCGCTGCCGATGACAGTGTTGGACACGGTTTCGCCCATTGACTTGACAGCCTCCTCGAATTCAGCAGACGAGGCTTTGACAAGAGAGCCGGAAGTGAGGGATCCGTTCCATGAATATACATGTTTGGTGCTGTCCCACGATGCTCCTGAAAGGACAGTCGCCGCCACACCGGAAATATCGCCGGTCGCAGCGGGAATGCCTATCTTCGCATCACCAGTCCTGTAGTCGGTGATTGTCCTGTAGATATTGTATCCGCAGGAAGTGAACTTGTAACCGGCTGAAGAGAAGTAGAACACGCAGCCGCTGTAATTATTGAGAATAATATTGTTGAAAAGGATGCCTTTCTTCGCTGCAGTCGCGCATATCACTCCCCTGTTGGCCTGAAAATATTCATAGAAAGTAGTGTTTGCGATAATCATATTGGCAGCGGCAGTGATACTCTCACAATTGGTCAGAGGAGCATTGCTGCTCTTGCCGTTGTTCTGATAGAAAGTGGAATTGTTTATGCAGACACCATTGCCACCGGCATGGATTGCGGAAGCGTAAGTGGTTGCCGCGGCATTCTTGTTGCCGTTGAACGCACAGGCGTTTATAAAGACAACGGATGTGCCCTGGGCGTTGATGGCGGCCCTGTTGGAAGCGGTGTTGCCACTGATGTAGCAGTTGTTGAGTTTCAGGAATGCGTTACCCCAGAGCATGAAGCAGGACGGGGCGTTGGATGGGCCCTTGCTGCCGTTGTTCCAGATGCTGCAGTTGGAAAAATCAACATCCGAGTTCCCTGTTGCGTAAAGTACGCCGGCACATGTGGATGCGGTATCCCTTTGGAACATACAGTCGTCAACTGTGAGTTTGACTCCGTTCATATAGAGGGCGCCGCCATTGACGGAAAGGGCATCCTGAAGAGTCAGCGACTGCAAAGTGACGTCTGCATTCTCCATGTTGAAAAGCTGGCATTTCTTATTGCCTGAAAAAACAGCCTTGCCGCCTATTCCGACAATTGTGAACGGGCTGGGGACTGTAGGCTTCACGTTGAAGGCTGACTGGAGAACATATGTCGTGCCGGTTTTCAGACGGAATGTAGTGCCGGCGACAATCCAGTTGTAGTAAAGTTCCGCTCCGGTTATGAGACTCCTCATAAGGGATACGGGCGCATAGGAATCGGCAGAAAGTCCGGTGCCGATGCCGTCGGTGGAGATGTAGTAGTCGGTGACCACTCTGTCGTCGATGCGGCCGAGATTCTTGACTGTGGCTCTCTCGAACTTGATTGCAGACTTGGGAGCCACATTTACGGCAGGAATGATTTCACCTGTCTTGTTCATGCGGAGGGCAAGAGCGCTTGCCTCGGCCGTGGGAGAGACTGCGGCATAGTAAGTGCCGGCCCCGCTGAGTGTGACGTTGATTGAAGGCTCGCTGCCGCCGGTCACTGTCACGGCATCACCGCTGAAAGTGCAGACAAGATTACCGGTGAGATTGACACCGCCCTTGGCGATGATATCCACACTGGCGATATCAGTTCTGTCCACCTCGAACTTCAGCAGACTAACGATGTGCTTGAAATTGAAGGTCAGTTCCGCCTTTCCTGTCTTGGCTGCGCAGAGTGATGCGCTGCTGAAAGTTCCGCCCTGGCTGACAGGGTCGGTCACTGTAAGAGTGCCGTCCTGGGCGAGGATGGCTGTGAGGCTGGCGGGATATACTGCATAGTAGTTGTCGGAATCCTCGAGCGTAGCGCTGATTGTGGCTGCGCCCTGGGAAACAGAGACAGATGCGGTGACGGACTTGACTGCGCCCTGGGAGTCGAGACAGAGGATCTTCACCTGGTCACCGTTCTCGAATGAGACGGCGCCACCTTCCCCGAGGGTCGTCTTTGCATCGTCCACAGTGGCACTGAATGTCAGTGTGACGGGGTTGAGCAGAGTGTCATTTTCAGCATTCTGCAAAGGCAATGTCCCTTCCTTGGCACATGAAACAGCTGCCGCAAGGATGAATGCGAATAATATTGTCTTTTTCATAGCCGCTTCGTATTACCAGTTGATATCCTCTTCCTGAAGAGTCTCGACATTGATGCCGAGGCTGGTGCAGATAACCTGCATGAACTGGGGAGCGAGGATAGTGAGCTCCGGAGTTTCGTAAAGTGATTTTTTCATATAGTGTGGTGTATGTTAGTTGAACTGATATGAGCCGGGCCACCATGATTTGCCGCGGGAGACGCCTGTCTGATCGACATCCGTGGCCTTGATCGAGGTGAGCCAGTTCCAGAATGCATCGCCGGCCTTTGTTCCGGACAGGGAAACGTTTGCGAGGACTGTCTCATACGCTTTGACGCAAGTTTCGAAATCCGCGAGGGTTGCAGGAACAATTGTCCCGCTCGTCAGAGTTCCGTCCCATTTGTAAAGATGGTTAGCGGCATCGTATGAGGCGTTGCCGAGGACAGCTTTGTCCGCACCGGCAATATCGCCCGTTGCTGCAGGAATGCCGATTTTTGCCGCACCGCTGCGGTAGTCGGTCACGTTCCTGTAAATGTTATGACCATAAGATGTGACAGTGTATCCGCCGGAAGAAAAATAGAATGCACATCCGGAATAGTCGTTGAGAACCACATTGTTGAAGATATATGCTTCTTTTCCTGCCGCAAGGCAGGCTATGACTCCGCGGTTGGCCTGGAAATATTCATAGAATGTGGTATTTGCCAGAATCATATTCCCGTTGCAGGAAATACATTCGGAGTTGTTCTGAGGCGCCGAACCGTCCTTGATATTGTTCTTGTAGAAGGTGCAGTTGTTGATTCCAGTGAATTCACCCGCAGCATTTATCGCAGATGCATACTTCGATGCCTGGGTATTGGAGTTGTTTTCGAAAGAGCAGGCGTTCAGGAATACCACCGATGTCTTGTTGTGGTTGATGACCGCCCTGTCGGAAGCCCTGTTGTCCTTGAAGAGACATCTGTTGAATGTCATGAAGGCATCTCCCCAGAGCATTGCAACCGAAGCTCCGTTCTGCGCGGTACCGTTGTTGCCCACGAAAGTGCAGTCCTCGATGGTCGAGTGGCTGACGCCGGTGGCATAAATCACACCACCGTTCTTTCCCGTGTTGCCGGAAAAATTGCAGTTCTTTGCCACAAGGATACCGCCGTCAACCATTCCGATGGCGGCGCCACCGTCTCCGGGAGTGTTATTGTTGATGAAATCGCAATTTGAGACATGTGCTTCGCACATTGTCTTGCTTGCAATCTGGATGGCACCTCCCTTGTTCGTGCCGGGTCGGTACGTGTCCTTGAGAGTGACTCCGCTGATATGGAAATGGGTATAGTCCTGAACCTTGAAAAGTCCGTGGCCTTTGGTCTTGTCAGCGTCCACATTTCCAGTAAGGAAGGTACGGTCGGCGCCGGCGCCTTTCAGAGTGATGGTGACCGGAGACTTGTAACGGTTGCCGTAGTACCAATATTCGAGGTCTATCACTTCTCCGCCCCCGGCGCCTTCCAGAAGGTCAAAGGTACCCTCGGCCAGGTTGAATGTCAGACCGTTGGCAATCCAGCCTCTGGCAACAATGTTGAGGGAGTCATACACTGCCTTGCCTCCTTCTCCGATAGTGGAAGGGGTCTCGATGAGTTCTTTCAGTTTCCTGGCGTCTTCCGAATTGGCGACTGAGTATTCTGTCACAGGGGCGGCACTGCCCAGGTCGGAAATCTTGGTGGCATCGGCAACTGACACACCGGTGAAGACCTTTGCCGGGAAATATTCTCCGCTCTTGCCGTATCGGACGAGAAGGCCGTCGGGAAGGCTTATTCCGGGAAGCACTGCCACATAGTAGGCGCCTGCGCCGTCAACGGCGAGTTCAATTTCGTCAGAAGTGGCAGTTGCCGCACTGAACAGGACTTTGTCTCCTTCCAGACGGGCTGATACTGTACCGGTAATGGCTTCGCCGTTGTAGCCGCGGATATACACTCCGGTGATATCGTCCCTGTCAACCGTAATCTTGAGAGTCGGGATGATGGAAGTGAATGTGAAATCCGCCGTCTTCACATCTGTCGATGCGATGCTCACTCCGGTTCTTGCCAAAAAACCGCCCTGTGATGAGGGGACAGTTATCGAGAATTTGGCTGAATCGAGCAGCGAAACATTGGCGTTTGCCGGATAGACGGCCCAGTAAATCGAGGCGGAATCGACCTTTGCGGTGAATTCGGCCTTGGTTCCGGCTGCCGATGCGGCTGCGGTTGTCTTGCCTTCACTTTTATCGGTCTTCTGCCAGAGAATGGCTATCTGTTCCTTTTCAAGCCACTCTGTCTTGTTGTCCCGCCGGGTGAAAGTGGAAGTGAACTTGAAATTTCCATAGTCGATGACCGGAGCGGGAGCAGGAGATGGTGTCTTGTTGCACGAGGCTGCAAACGGCAGAATGAGCGCCATTGCAGCAAGAAGAGAGTACTTTTTCATATATGATTGAATTTTGTGTTATTATTCCAACATATTATAACGCAATGGGGGTCGAAAAGGATAGCCGTTTTTGATAATATTCAAAAGAAACTTATATTTGTGGATGATGGATACCGGCCAGCAGATACTTCTGGACTTCAAAGCCAACAAGTTAGAGACATTCTACAAATGCCTCTACCCGGCGCTGATGATGTTCGCCTCCATCAGACTGACGCCCCAGCTGGCCTTTCTGGCGGAAGACTGTGTGCAGGATGCGGTGTTCGCAGCACTGAAGAAAAGGCGTGATTTCCATTCCTTCCCTTCATTCAGATCCTATCTCTATACCTGTGTCAGCAATTCTGTATCAAGCATCCAGAGGAAATACCGTGCAAGGTGCAACTACACCTCCGGCTTCGAAGATATCGATTCCGGCGACCCTGCGGAGGAAATCGAGCGTATGGAGGTCAGCCGCGCGGTGTTCAACGCAATAGACACCCTTCCGGAGAACCTGAGAAAGACTTTCGAGCTGAGTTTTGTGGAAGGGCTCGCCAATGCCGAAGTGGCCGGGCGGCTCGGCATATCCGTCAGCGCCGTCAAGAAGAGAAAAGCTTCCATCAAGGTCCATCTCAACGAAAGCCTCCACGGCGACCTGCCTAAGGCCATCTCTCTTTTCCTCTTCCTTTCCTACTTCCTCTCCGCCTGACGGAAAGGGGAACTGGCAACTCGGAAATGTACTGAGTTTTACAACGCCGGCACATTCCGAAACGGAAAAGGCGGCTGCAGGTCCGTTCCGGACTTCCAGCCACCTTTTTGTCGGGGTACTCCGACTCGAACGGAGGACCATCTGGTCCCAAACCAGATACGCTAACCAACTGCGCCACACCCCGTCCCGTTTAGGGACTGCAAAGTTACTTCTCTTTTGACAAAAGTCAAATTTTTTTGCAATTTGCCGTCCGGTGGAGTAAATTTGTCCGAAGGACTTGTATCAAACAATATGTTCAGGAAAAACTTCTACCGCCTCGGAAAGAAATTCCGCAAGGAAGAGGAAATATATATAGTATATGATTCCAATGTCGCGATGAGAGCGGCCGCCGTGCGCTCGCTCATAGCGGAGCGCAAAGTGCGTGGGATGATGGCACTGAAGGCATCTGAAGACATGAAAACCATGGATTCTGTGCTTGAAGTCTGCCGATTCCTGATGGATAAAGGAGCGAGCAGGAATGCCCTCCTTGTAGGAATCGGAGGCGGGATTACCACAGACATCTGCGGATGCGCCGCTTCTCTCTACAAAAGAGGCATCAGAGTGGCCTATGTGCCGACTTCACTGCTTGCAATGGTCGATGCGGCCGAGGGCGGGAAGAACGGAGTCAATCTCGACGCCTACAAGAACATGATAGGCACTTTCAAGAAGCCGGAATTCACTTTCGTCTGCCCCATGTGCCTTGAAGGCCTTCCGGACAAGGAATATGGCTGCGGGGTGGCCGAAATGCTCAAAATTTTCCTCATTGTCAGCAGACGTTTCTACCGCAGGGGAGTGAAGTTCTTCTCCAGCGGCCTCATCACTCCCGACGACCCGTTCCAGGAAAGGGAACTCGGGCGTCTTATCGCCAAGGCGTACCGCTTCAAGAAACGCAGATTCATCAAGAAGGATCCCTATGACACCAAAGGCCGGCGGATAAAACTCAACCTGGGCCACACCTTTGCCCATGCCATAGAGCATCTGGCTCTCGAGGAAGGCCATGTCATACCTCACGGAGATGCGGTTGCCATGGGCATCATTCTCGCTGCAAGACTTGAAAGCCACTCCCTGGCCGAAAGGCTCGCGGATGATTTCCGCAAATGTTCCCTCAATGTGGACTGTCCGTACAAGATGAGGCAATTGGTCGATGCAATGAAAAATGACAAGAAAATCGACGCCGACGGTTACATCAGATTCATAGTACCGATGAAAGTAGGCAAGGTCGAAATCCGGAGCATCAAGCCTGAAGACGCCGTGAAACTTCTATAATACTAGGTTCAAACACGAAACGCAATCGGGGAGAAGAATTTGAGCCGGGCGGCTTTGCCGATTGTTTATGACACGAAGATACAGTTTTTTTCAGAAACTGGACTTTTCCATCCAAATACCCGATCACGTTTGTCGTGCGTCAGAAGGGCCATTTCACGCACAAGACCCTT
>JAKSKQ010000038.1 GCA_024401675.1 Bacteroidales bacterium
ATTGTGGACATCGCTGGTCAGCAGTTCAAAGTAGAAGCTGACAAAGAAATCTTCACCAACCGCCTCGCGGCTGAGAAAGGTGCTCAGGTTGACTTTGACAAGGTACTCCTCATCGACAACGACGGCGACATTAAAGTCGGCGCTCCTTACATCGAGGGTGCAAAGGTCAAAGCTACCGTACTTGACGACACTTGCAAAGCAGACAAAGTTCTGATTTTCAAGAAAAAGCGTCGCAAGGGTTATCAAACACTGAACGGTCACCGTCAGTATCTCACTAAACTTCAGATCAACGCAATCGAGATCGCTTAACTAACATTCGGAGGATTATATTATGGCACATAAGAAAGGCGTCGGTAGTTCAAAGAACGGTCGTGAGTCAGAAAGCAAGCGCTTGGGACTCAAGAAATTCGGAAGCGAAACAGTGAAAGCGGGCAATATCCTCGTTCGTCAGAGGGGTACAGTACACAACCCCGGTGAGAATGTAGGTATGGGCCGCGACCACACTTTATATGCACTTGTTGCCGGAACAGTAGTTTACTGCAAGAAAGCCGGTAACAAATCATATGTCTCGGTTATCCCTTTTGAGAACAATTAAGCTCGAAGGCGATATGAACAGTGAAAAGACCGTGTGCTTCGAGTAGCACCCGGTCTTTTTTATTTGAAACAAACAACAATACATAATATGCTTACACTCAAATTACTCCGTGAAAATCCGGAGTTTGTAATCGAAAGACTTGCCGTCAAGAACTTTGACGCGCGCTCCTTGGTGGAAAAAATCAACACTCTCGACACAGAGCGCAGAAATATTCAGACCGAACTTGACTCCCTCAAGGCTGAGCAGAACAAGAAGGCCGCCCTCATCGGCGGTTATATGAAAGAAGGAAAGAAAGCCGAGGCGGAGGCTGTGAAAGCCGAAGTCGCCGCTCTCAAGACCAAGTCTGCGGAACTCTCCGCAAAGGCCGACGAAAATCAGAAGGCACTTGATGCTGCAATCGTCCTCCTTCCGAACCTTCCCTACAAACTCGTTCCCAACGGATTCGGCGCTGAAGACAATCTTGTTGTAAAGCAAGGTGGTGTCATCCCCGAACTCGGTCCCAAGGCCCTGCCTCACTGGGATCTCGCCAAGAAACTCGATATCATCGACTTCGACCTCGGAGTCAAGATTACAGGAGCGGGCTTCCCTGTATATAAAGGCAAAGGCGCCAAACTTCAGAGAGCCCTCGTCAACTTCTTCCTCGACTGCAACACTTCCGACGGATATCTTGAAGTCGAACCTCCCGTGATGGTCAATGAGGCGTCAGGCTTCGGTACAGGTCAGATTCCCGACAAGGAAGGCCAGATGTACCACGCCACAGTTGACAATTTCTACATGGTCCCGACAGCCGAGGTTCCTGTGACAAATATTTTCCGTGACGTGATTCTTTCCGAGAAGGACTTCCCGCAGAAGATGACAGCCTACACCCCCTGCTTCCGCAGAGAGGCCGGCTCATACGGAAAGGATGTCCGTGGCCTGAACCGTCTGCATCAGTTCGACAAGGTGGAAATCGTCCGTGTCGAAAAGCCCGAGGATTCCTACAAGGCCCTTGACGAGATGGTAGCACATGTGGAGGAAATCGTCAATAAACTCGGTCTCCCTTACAGAATTCTCCGTCTCTGCGGCGGCGACATGTCCTTCACTTCAGCCATCACCTATGACTTCGAACTCTACAGTGCAGCACAGGGCCGCTGGCTTGAGATTTCTTCAGTGTCCAACTTCGAGAGTTATCAGGCGAACCGTCTGAAACTCCGCTACAAGGATGCCGAAGGCAAGACCCAGCTCTGCCACACCCTCAACGGAAGTTCGCTTGCCCTTCCCCGCGTAGTTGCCACACTTCTGGAGAACTGCCAGGTGGACGGCGAAAAGGTCGTCATCCCCGAGTGCCTCAGACCCTACACAGGATTTGACGAAATATAGAAATGACTTCGTCCTCATCCCCAAGGATAATATTAGGCATAGATCCCGGAACCAATGTTCTTGGTTACGGGATTATTGCTGTAGATGCCAAAGGCCCTCATTTTGTGACAATGGGGGTCTTTGACTTGAGGAAAATCAAGGACCCTTACGAAAAACTCGCCAACATTGCCGCAGGGGTCAGCGAACTTGTCGATACATATAATCCAGAATCGCTTGCTGTCGAGTCTCCCTTCCTTGGCAAGAACGCCCAGGTCATACTGAAACTCGGCCGCGCCCAGGGCTCGGCCATCACTGCCGCCACCCTCAAGGGCGTGCCGGTCTTCGAATATGCCCCCCGCCTTGCCAAGATTGCGATTGCCGGAAACGGTGCCGCCAGCAAGGAACAGGTCGCGGATATGCTCGAAAGGACTTTGGGCGAAAAACTCGACACCAAATACCTGGATGCCACGGATGCCCTCGCGATAGCGATGTGTCACTATTTCAAGACCTCGGGCCCGCTTGCCGGTGCGGCGCCTTCCACATCATCCGGAAAGGGGAGAAAATCTTCTTCGGGAGGCTGGGAAAAATATATAGCAGAAAATCCCGAAAGAGTGAAGTAACTTCCGGCCCCGGAGAGTGTCAAAATTTTCGTTGTCATACAGAAAAATGAAAAGATTTTTAGCAATAACAGCATTGGTCCTCCTCTCTTTCACTGGAGCATGGGCCCAGAAAATATCGGTCGTTCTCAAGGACAAGGCGACCGGCGAGGCAGTTCCGTTCGCCACAGTTTCAATAATCAAGGAAGGGGAGCAGAAGGGATTCAAATACATGCTTTCAGACCCGGAGGGCAAAGTCACTTTCGAGAAGATTCCCTCCGGTTCATATACTGTCAAGGCCGAACTCATGGGCTACAAGACCTTTACCAAGGCGGTCAAAGTGGCAAAAGCGGACTTGGATCTTGGTGCAATCAATATGGATATCGATGCCCAGTCGCTTGAGGCCGCATCCGTTTCCGATGTGGGCAACCCCATCATCATCAAGAAGGACACGGTCGAGTACAATGCTTCTTCTTTCCTGACTTCGGACAACGACATGCTTGAGAACCTTCTCAAGAAACTTCCCGGATTCGAGGTTGCCTCCGACGGAAGTGTCACTGTGGGGGGCCAGACCATTACCAAGATAACCATCGACGGCAAGACATTCTTCCTCGACGACCCCGCTCTCGCCACCAAGAACATCCCCGCGAAAATCGTGAAGAAGGTCAAGGTCGTGGAAAAGAAATCAGACCAGGCCCTGTTCACCGGAATCGATGACGGCGAAGAGGAGACTATTATTGACCTTTCTCTCAAGCCCGGTATGATGAAGGGACTTTTCGGAAATGTCATGGCCGGCGGCGGGCACGATGTGCCTCCTTCCGGTGCCGATCCGGGTGACTGGCGCTGGCAGGGAGCCGCGATGGTCGGACATTTCACTGAAAATCAGCAGATTTCTGTAATCCTCAACGGTAACAACACCAATAACCGCGGCTTCAACGATATGGCCGGTTCCATGATGCGCAGCATGCGCGGTGGCGGTGGCGGAATGGGTCGTGGCGGTGGCGGCTGGGGTCAGGACAACGGCATCACCACTTCGTGGATGGGCGGTATCAACGGTGCATGGAGTCTGTGTGACGGTCGTATGGACCTTGGCGGCAACTACCTCTACAACGGTTCGAATACCTATGTGGAGGAGCGCAGTACGAAGGAAACCTTCAAGGACGACGGCTCGTCTCTTATCTACAATTCCGACGGCTACAGCCGCAACCGTTCCGACGGACATCGTTTCGGAGTCCGTCTGGACCATAAATTCTCAGACGCGACATCCATCCTGTTCCAGCCGCAGTTCTCATTCGGCCGCGGCTCTTTCGATGACTTCTCCGCCGACACGACATTGACTAAAAATGTGGACGGCAGCCGCGAAATCGCCAACAAGGGCTTCACCAGGAACCTGGGCCAGAACCAGTCTCTCAGCGCGAGCGGTTTCCTTCTTTTCCGCCAGCGCCTGGGCAAGCCGGGCAGGACCATTTCGACAATGTTCCGCTACGACATTTCCAAGAACACTCTCGACGGCTTCAACCATTCATCCTCAACCGCCACCGGCGCCGATCCCGAGATGGTCAACCAGAGATTCGACCGTCTGAGTACCGGAACCAACCTCTCCGGCCGGCTTGTCTATACCGAGCCTCTCGGCGGAGACTTCTATATGGAAGCAAGTTATTCTTATGGCTGGAACCGCAATATCTCCGACAAATTCACCTATAACAGCGGCAGTTATACCGACCCCCAGGCCTACAATCCTGTCGGGGAGACAAAGGACGACACCTATTCCAACAGCATCTCCAACATGTACCAGAACCACTCCGCCGGAGTTAATTTCCAGTACCAGAAGGGGAAGACCCGCGCGCAGATAGGTGCCTCCTACCAGCCCACCATCACCGACAACGTGACCAACGGCAAAACCTACCACAGCCTCGTGCACAACTGGTCGCCCCAGGCCATGGTATTCTATGAATTCAATGACAATTCCAACATACGACTCTTTTACCGCGGCCGCAGCGGACAGCCGTCCACCAGCCAGCTGATGCCTGTGCCGGACAATTCCAACCCGCTGCACATCAGTCTCGGTAACCCTTACCTCAAGCCGTATTTCAGCCATAGCCTCAACGGCCGTTTCGGCTACACGGACAAGGAGACATTCTTCAGCATTCGCGGACACATCCGTGCCTCGCTTACCCAGAATTCCATTACCAACACTCAGTGGTACACCGATTCCGGCGTCCAGTATTCAATGCCTGTCAACGGAGCCACTACCGGAAACATGTCTGTCGGAGCCTTCCTGAACTCTCCTATTGCAAAGTCCAAGTTCAGCATCTCCGCGAGGACCAACTTCTCGTTCAATGCCTCCGGCTCCTATGTCGGGAAGGCTGCCAAAAGCGCGGAATTCACAGCGGCATACTATGATTTTGAGAAGGCTACCTTCGACTATGATGCGTTCAACAATGATTTCTATGGCAGCGGAGCGACCAGGAATTTTGGTGACTACTTCGAATATTCCAGCACCAAGTCACTCGGATACACCCAGTATCTCAGAGGTACTTTCCGCAATGACTTCCTCGAATTCAATTTGAGCGGCCAGACAAGGATGAACAAGCCCTGGTACTCGCTCAAGAATGCCAAGGCCAATACCACCTGGAACAGCAGTGTCCAGGCTTCCGGCCAGTATGACGCTCCTTTCGGACTTGGAATCAAAGCGGACTTCAGTTACAACTGGTACCGCGGCTACACCACCGCGCAGCCTGACGAGTATATTCTCAATGCGGAAATTTCCCAGCTTGTATGGAAAAAGCAGATGACAATAGCCATCAAGGCCTACGATATCCTCAATCAGGCGAAGAACCTTACAGTGTCAGACACGGACAACTACCATCAGGAAATCCGCAACAATACCCTCGGACGCTACATAATCCTGTCTCTTACCTATCGGTTCGGTAATTTCGGAAAAGCCGGGCAGATGATGCGTGGAGGTCCGGGCGGTCATGGTCCCGGCGGCCCCGGCGGCCCCGGCGGCCCTATGGGGCCCAGAAGGTAGCCCTTATTGCTCGGGAGCAAATCTCCACATCTTTTCTTTCAACTTATCGGCCGCACTCAAATCAATGAGACTGCGGTCGATTTTCTTATATGGTTCTCCGTCAAGGAGGCCCATACGCGCTTTCAGACGCAGAACTCTCCTGACTCTTGCATCAAGGTCGGCCCTGTCGGAGCGCGTCTTTATCCCGGAAGTTATTTCATCCAGGGCGCAGGTGCAGCTGCGAGGCATCAGAAGCATGTCATTTCCAGCTTTATAGGCCGCAACTGCAACTTTTGTGGAGTCCTCTCCGCACCATTTATAGACACCGTTCATGCCGAGGCCGTCGGTGACAATCACTCCCTCGAATCCGAGTTCGCCGCGGAGTACCCCCTTGATTGCCTTTTCGGACACGCTCACAGGAGCGCCGCTTTCATCCAGCGCGGGAACGCTCAGATGGCCGGTCATTATCATGGGCACACCTGCTTGAATCATTTTGCGGAAAGGATACAGTTCCAGAGAGTCCAGGCGGGCGCGGTCGAATTCCAGGACAGGAAGTCCCTTGTGCGAATCCACTTCCGTGTCACCGTGACCCGGGAAATGTTTCGCGCAGGTGATGATTCCGCCGTCGAGCATTCCTGCGGAATATGCGGCCGCTTTCTGTGCCACAATATTCTTGTCGGCTCCGAAAGACCTCCTGCCGATTACAGGATTGTTGGGATTGTTGTTCACATCCACGACAGGTGCGAAATTGATATGAATACCTATGCTTTTGAGCTCCGCTGCCACACTGAGTCCCATCTGATAAATGAGGCTGTCGGGTGCATCTGCGATGAAGGCCTGGCGCGGCCACTTGGGAAATTCCTTGAATCTCATGCTCGCTCCCCACTCGGCGTCGGTGGCTACTAGAAGAGGGAGGCTGCCCTGCCTGGAAGTTGCGAGTGCCTGCAGGGTGTCTATTCTGTCAAGAGCCTTTTCCAGCGGGTGTCCCATCACGATGATTCCTCCCACATGTTCCGTCTCCACGCACCGCTCCTGCCAGTGCAGCAGTCCTTCGTCCTGATGGACGCCAATCATGAAAAGCTGGGCCACCTTTTCACGGGTGGACATCCTGCTGATAATCGAGTCAATCTGCGCTTCAACCGGATCCTGTTCGGCGGTAGCGGTGCAAGCGGTGAGAATCATTGCCGCGAATGCGGCGTATAACATTTTCTTCATAGTCTAGTCGAGTTTGAGAACAGCCATGAACGCACTCTGGGGAACTTCCACTGTTCCGATCTGGCGCATGCGCTTCTTGCCTTGTTTCTGTTTTTCGAGCAGTTTCCTCTTTCTGGTGATATCGCCTCCGTAGCATTTTGCGGTCACATCCTTGCGGACCTGACGGACTGTTTCGCGGGCTATGATTTTGGCTCCGATGGCCGCCTGGATTGCGATATCGAACTGCTGGCGGGGTATCAGGTCCTTGAGTTTCTCGCATATCTTGCGTCCGAACTCATAGGCATGGTCCTGATGGATGAGGGTGGAAAGCGCGTCCGCGGGCTCTCCGTTGAGCAGTATGTCCAGCTTGACGAGTTTTGCCTCCTTGAAACCCACGACATGATAGTCGAACGACGCATATCCCTTGGAAATACTCTTCAGTTTATCGTAGAAATCGAATACAATTTCAGAAAGCGGCATCTCGTAGGTGAGTTCGAGACGGTCTGCGGTAATGTAATGCTCGCCAATAAGGACACCCCTCTTGTCGAGGCAGAGTTTCATTATAGGGCCGTAGAAGTCACTCTTTGAGATAATCTGGGCGCGTATATACGGTTCCTCGATTCTGTCAATCAGGGTAGGGGCCGGCAGTCCGGACGGGTTGTGCACATCGAGTTCCTCCCCCTGGGTTGTATAGACCTTGTATGAAACATTGGGCACTGTGGTTATGACGTCCATGCCGAATTCGCGGAAAAGACGTTCCTGGACAATCTCCAGATGCAGCAGTCCCAGGAATCCGCAGCGGAATCCGAAGCCCAGAGCCAGGGACGACTCCGGATCGAAGGTCAGAGATGCGTCATTGAGCTGGAATTTTTCAAGAGAGGCCCGGAGTTCCTCGTACTGGTCGGTCTCGACCGGGTACATACCCGCGAAAAGCATGGGCTTGACTTCCTCGAACCCGGAGATTGCCTCCGAGCACGGGTTCTCCACCGAAGTTATGGTGTCGCCGACTTTCACCTCGACAGCTGTCTTGATGCCCGAAATTATGTAGCCCACCGAGCCGCAGGGAATCTCGTCCCTGGGGCACATTTTCATTTTAAGTACACCTACTTCATCCGCGACATATTCTTTTCCGGTGGAGAAGAACTTGACTTTGTCTGAGGTACGGATGCTGCCGTTGACCACTTTGAAGTAGGCAATCACGCCGCGGAACGAGTTGAACACCGAGTCGAATATCAGCGCCTGCGCGGGAGCGTCAGGATTTCCGCTCGGCGCGGGGATTCTCTCGATTATGGCGTCCATGATTTCCGGCACGCCTTCTCCGGTCTTCGCGCTGCACCGGAGCACGTCTTCGCTCTTGCAGCCCAGAAGATCGACAATCTGGTCAGTGACAACTTCCACCATCGCCGACTCCACATCTATTTTATTCAGCACCGGAATGATTTCCAAATCGTGCTCGATAGCGAGGTACAGGTTCGAAATCGTCTGTGCCTGTATTCCCTGGGTGGCGTCCACCACCAGCAGGGCACCCTCGCATGAAGCGATTGCGCGGGATACTTCGTAGGAGAAATCCACATGGCCCGGAGTATCTATGAGGTTCAGGGTGTAGTGTTCACCTTTATATATATAGTCCATCTGGATGGCGTGGCTCTTGATGGTGATTCCCTTCTCTTTTTCGAGGTCCATCGAATCGAGAACCTGAGCTTCCATCTCACGGCTCTGGAGTGTTTTTGTGATTTCCAGCATACGGTCCGCGAGGGTGCTTTTCCCGTGGTCGATATGGGCTATGATGCAGAAATTGCGTGTGTGTTTCATTCCGATTGAATTGTTTGTGCAAAGATAGTGATATGTTTTGCAATTGAAATCAGCCACTCCTAAAAACAAACCGGAGGAAAAAAATTATTTGTGTAAAAATATAAAATTGTCTAACTTCGCTGTTTGGTGTGTAAAAGGGAATTAATGTTTTTACGGAGAGTCATATTTATGATTTGTGTTTTCGTGCCGTTGTGTGCGGGAGCACAAGTTGTTGATGGTGTGGATTATTCCAGAAAAGGAGAGATTCCTGTGTTCTCCTCGGAAGTTCATTTCCGTGTGAACAGCACCAACATCGACCGTTCTTATCTCGGGAATACCGCCTCCATCGACAGCCTGAAGGCTATCGTCGACAGTCTCGGCCCAAATTTCATTTCAAGAATCGAAATGGTCAGCAAGTCTTCCCCCGAAGGCTCTTACGAAACCAATGAAAGATTGTCCATGGGCCGGATGGAAAGTACCAGAAAACTTCTTCTTTCCTCTTATCCGGAACTGGAGCCGTATATCACTTCCGGAACCGAGGTCGAGGCGTGGGATGAACTTTTGAATTTCGTGGCCAGGGACACTGTCCTCGAAGATTCCACCAGAAGAATGATCTGTCACTTCATTCAGGATGACATTGACTTGAATATGAGAAAGGAACTCATCCAGTCATCTCCCGAATACAAGTACATTTTCGATACATACTATCACCGTATCCGCCGTTCCGGTTTCGTACTTTACAAACTGAAGGTTCCCGAGCCGGACATGACCATCGAAATATCCGACTTTGACATCGACTACGGTGACGACATGTACCGGATTCCGAATTATGACACTCTCCGCAGGGCTGCGATGCCGATACTCAAGCCCAGCTGGTTCTTCGATGTTCACACCAACCTTGTGTATGATGCGTTCATGACTCCCAACATCGGAGCCGAGTTCTATATCAAGAAAGGATTTTCAGTCGGAGCGAACTGGGGCTATGCCTGGTGGAACAACCAGAAGAAATTCTGGTGGCGCCTGTTCGGAGGAGATGTCTATGCAAGATGGCATTTCGGCAAGAAAGCGAAAGAAAAGCCGATGCAGGGACATCATGTCGGTGTTTTTCTGGGAATGTTGACCTACGATGTCGATTGGGGCAACGTCGGATATATCGCCGACTATAAGAAAGACAAGTTCAGTGTCTTTTGCGGTGTGGAGTACGGTTACAGCCTTCCTGTTGCAGAGCGGCTCAATATCGATTTCAACATCGGACTCGGTTACCTCGGCGGTCAGTACAGAGTATATCAGCCACAGATGAACTGGTATCCCGAAGAGATGCATTATGTGTGGGAAGAGACCCGTCGCAGGAACTGGATCGGACCAGTGAAACTCGAGGTATCGCTCAAATACCTTCTCGGCAGGGATAATTACAACAAGGGTAAGAAAAATCTCGGTAAATGAAGGCAATTGTAAAAATATTCAAAGCGTCGTTGCTGGGGTTGTCAGTGCTCCTGGTCTCAGGGCTGTCCTCATGTACCCACAAGGATCTGTGTTATGACCATCCCCATGTCAAGACGGTGAATGTAGCCTTTGACTGGACCGAGGCTTCATCAGCGGATCCCGCTTCAATGAATGTGTTCTTCTTCTCCAAACATGGGGGAGACGTGATATATTACCAGCTTGTCGGAAAGAACGGTGGCACAGTCAATCTGGCTCCCGGACAGTATCAGGCGATATGCTTCAACGGAGACACAGAAAATCTCCAGTATATCCTCAATCCGGAGTCCTTCGAGAAGTTCTATCTGACTACCCACGAGACTTCGATTCTCGGAAGCCTCAGGGGAGCCATAACCACGAAAGTCCCCAGAGCCGCCGACACCGATGAGCAGAAGCCCATCCTTCAGCCAGACATGCTTTACAGGGATGCGATGGTGGACCTCGTCGTGACCGACGCCGAGTCCCAGACCATTACCTTTGTACCCCGTCGTGCAGTCCGTCACTTCACTGTAATAATCAACGATGTCGAGAACATCCAGTATGTTTCCGGTTACACGGCCACCATTTCCGGCTTTGACGAAGGATATTGGCCCGGACCCGGCATTTCCAGCGGCGGGCCGTGCATAATTCCGTTCGATTTGTCCCAGACCGGGTCAACTTCATTGGCCGGTGGGTTCAATGCGTTCGGTCACTGCGGCGATTTTGATGCGAAACACTATGTCACAATATACGTTGTCCTCGGAGACGGTACCGGAGTGTATTACACATACGATGTGACCGACCAGGTCCACAGTGCCGCCGACCAGTGGGATGTCACAGTAGTCGTGGACGATGTGCCCATTCCCAAGCCCATTACCAACGGATCAGGTCTCAAACCTTCCGTGGACGAGTGGTACGGAGTTGAGATAGATGTTGTAATGCCTACCGTGATAGATTAATCGAAAATCAATAATATTAACAAATAAACCTTTTTCAGATGAAAAAATCCGTTATCCTTCTTGCTCTTTCCGCTCTTGCCTTTGCAGGTTGCCAGAAAGACGTTGTCCTCGAGAGCAATCTCGGCGACTCAATCACCATCCGTCCCAGTCTCGGACTTCAGGTGAAGTCTGAGGACCCTCACGCTCTTGCAGCAGACAATCTGGAGACTTTCAATGTCTATGCCCAGACTGCCGATAACGCTGCTTATTTCGAGAATGTAGATTTCGTGAAGAACGCTTCCGGAACTTACGCTTCTGCCGACAAGTACTATTGGCCCAAGACCGGAGCTCTTAAATTCTATGCTTATGCTCCTGTATCAGGAACCGGTCTTACCCGCAGCGCATACAATGCCTGGACTCTGACACAGCAGAGCGAAGCCGCTTCACAGCCTGACTTCATCGTCGCTCTCAACAGCGGAGACAAGGAGAACAACGCCACTACAGGCGTCTCTCTCAACTTCCGTCACGCAATGTCAAAGGTTTCCCTCAAGGTGAAGAACACCAGCAAGACCATTCTCATCAATGTAACAGATTGGAAGCTCGCCTACCTTTATGACGGCGGTACTTTCGCACTCACTGAAGAAAACACCAACGGTGCCGCTCTTCTCGCTGCTGCCGACTGGACTCTCACTTCCAATACACAGTCAGTTGCCACATGTGTTCTTTCAGCTCCTATCGCAACTCCGGTCACTGTTTACGGCAACACAACTACAGCCACTGCAATTGACGGCCTCGAGGACTTCATCCTCATTCCTCAGGAACTCAAGGATTCAGTAAGCTATGCTGACAATAATCAGTTTGCCGGTTCCTATGTTGCAGTCGAGATGGAAATCCGCAACGCCGCCGACAGCACTGTAATCGTTGACAAGCAGTGGTGCTGCTGGCCCGTGAACACCGCCCTTGAGGCCGGAAAGCACTACACTTTTGTAGTTGACCTTTCCAACGGCGGTTATCAGGAGGATAACGACCCCAATTCAGACGGTCCCTATCCTTACCAGCCTGACGATGATCCCCGCAACCCGGATGATCCCAGCAAAAACCCTGATCCCGTCCTCAAGGACGCATCTATCAAGTTCGTCACAGTTACAGTCGATGCTTGGACTGAAGCTGGTGATATAGATGCCGGAGTTCCCGACTCACTTCTCTAATTTCCGATCAGACTTTACAGTATAATGAGATACACTTTCAGCAGATTCCACAATGCCGTGCTTTTCTGGGCGCTTGTCGCCCTGGCCGTGTCATGTCAGAAGGAAACCGTTTCTTCCGGAGAACTTTCTTCCGAGCGGATATCCTTCTCGGCTGATGCTGAAGTGACGTGGGTGTGCGGCAACGGCGCCACAAAAGGCGTCCCTGTGACCGACAGCAATCTGACTTCTCCTACAGGTCCCGTGACGGGTCTTTCCGTCCGGGCCCTGAAGGGTGGAGCGGATTACTTCTCAGGAGTTGAACTGGCTACCTATGACGGTGGCATCTGGCAGACCGCAGACTCGTATTTCTGGCCTGCCGACGATTCTTCCATTGATTTCTGGTCATGGGCTCCCGCGGATATGCCGGTCGATGACATGGTCATTTCAGGAAACATCCTTTCATTCTCATATACTTTACCTCAGACGTGTGACGCCACCAGCCAGCCGGACCTTGTGTTTGCTTACAAACAGCAGCACAAGAGTGGCGACCACGGAAATGTTGACCTTGAATTCAAGCACGCACTTTCTGCCGTGCAGTTCAAGTTCGCCTCCACATTCAACGGCAAGATAACCGATATCACGCTTAGGGATGTGGTAAGGTCCGGCTCATGCCAATTCGGTACAGACGGAAATTTCGCCTGGACGCTTTCCGAAGAAAAAGGAACCTGTTCACAGACTTTTGATGTTTCCACGACTGCCGATGATCCTACAATTGCGAAGACTGTGACCAGTGCCGAAGACGGTACTGTGTTCATGATGATACCTCAGGACGCCACGGCTATCACTCTTGAATTCACATTCAATGACGAGAGATATACTTCGACCATTTCCGGAAACTGGCTCCCGGGTCAGGCATATACCTATGTGATCAAACTCTTCGGCGACAAGGTTTCCGTTGATATCAACGAAGACTTCGACGGCGAGACCAAGGAGAACGTCACATTTACCAACACCGGCCGTGTGGCTGTTTTCGTTCGTGCGGCCATTGTGGGCAACTGGGTCGATGCCAATGGCAAGATTGTTAAGGGCTGGACAATGACTTCAGGTACTTTTGCCGGCCTTTGCGCTTCCGGATGGGAGAAGCGTTCCGACGGATTCTTCTACTATGCTCAATCAGGTGTTGACACCAAAATTGAAAAAGGGGAGGAGACAGAACCTCTGTTCACCGAATATACTCCTTCCGCCCCTCCTGCCGAGGGCCTGCATCTTGAGATGAATATTCTCGTCCAGGCTGTCGAAGCCGGTGAAGAGACTTCTTTCGCGGATGCTATAACAAAATAGTTTTTAGCCATGAGAATCAGTGGTTTAATGAAAATTTTCCTTGCGCCAGTCTGTGTTTTGGCTTTCGGAGTAACTGCTTTGGCGGATACATCGCCGTCCTCTTCAAGTGTTCGTTTCGAGAACGGAATCTATCAGTCCAAGACGGCGGTCTATGACTATTCTTCACATATCGGAACCATCACTCTTGAGACATTTGTCGAGGGTATCACAAAAATCATCAAGCAGGACGCTCCGGCCGATGTGCTTATGATGGTGGATGTTTCTACATCCATGGAGACTAATGAGATGGCTTTTCTCAAGGAAGCCATGAACCTTTTCATAGACTCTCTTTCGGTCCGTTCTACAGCCGATGTCCAGCACAGGGTTGCCATATTGCCATGGGGCGACAAATATGCTAACCTGTCAGTTTTGTGCGGCTTCACCTCGTTGTACTCCGGCAAGAGTACTGTTACCAATGCGATGAACCGGTTGCCGTCCAAGGGAAATGTCAGTTCGACTCTTCATGATGCTGCCTTGCAGAAGGGCTATGAGGTAATGCAGACCGCACGCACCGACGCTCTCAAGTATGTCATTTATTTCACGGACGACAATCTCAATGCCAGTCCTGAGACCAAGAGTGACGAGTCAGTCCAGATTGCCAAGCAGATCAAGGATATGGGAGCCTCCGTGTTCTGTATCGAGTATGCGACTTTTTCTGTGACCTCCTCCCGTCAGCGTGCACTTGGGTTCCTGAATGCGGTATCTTCCAACTACCCGACCGCGACTGCCCTTTCGACCGATTATGAGGCTCACGGGTATCTTTATCACCTTCCCGACGGTCAGTCAAGCCAATTGAAAAATGTGTTCTCCGGCATTACCGAAGAAGTCGTGAAGGGTATTGCCGCAGCGAACCTCGGTATTGAGACTTTGGTCAAGGATTACATCAACTATGTTGAATTCCGTCTCCCTCCGGGAACCACTGAAGATGATATCGTAGTGAAGACCGCAAACTGCATCGGTGTCGCGGATCCGCCCGCCGGAGAGGAAAACAAGGTTTATTCTTTCGGCCCTGATCAGGATTTGACACCTTCCGAAGAGGCCGGAATCCAGATCAAGGTTGTCCATAAGGAAGGGAATGAGGATGATTATGTGGATGTCCTCGGCTTCGACTATGCAGCCAACTGGTGCGGTCTCGACCAGCACAACACTCCCCGCGGCAAAAAGCTCATCATCAGGATACCCTTTATCTTCAAGGGCGACGAACATTCCGGAGCGCTTGACACGAACAGCGGTGAATCAGGTGTATATACTCCTGACCCCGAGCATCCGGATCCCGAAGATCCCCAGCATTACAATCCTCCCAAACCGTATCCTATCCCGACCATCAAATTCTGCGACCTTATCATAAAATGCAATGGTCTGGCGGATGGTGACCATGAAATATTCCAGGTCCTCTCCGGCGATACCGTCTTGGAGACAGTTGTTGTCTCAGGCGCGGCTCCTCAGGCCACAGTGACACCTCTTCCCGAGGGCAACTATACGGTCAAGGGTCAGAACTGGGCGTGGTCATACACTTACACCACTCCGCAGTCCGTGAACAAGGATATCGAGCTCGAATACACCGATGAGAGTCATTCTCCGACATACGAGTTCACTCTCCAGCCCAAAGAGGATACTGCCGACAAAGCCGAGAATTCCCAGAACAACGTTTTCGCCCAATAGCGGGCCCCTTTTCGGGAATATTTTGTATCTTTGCAAGATACGAAATAATCTAACCTACCAAATACAATGGCACAAGTTGAAAATCTTCAAAAGATTGCATCCCAGGTTCGTCGGGATATAATCAGAATGGTGACTGCTGCCGGTTCCGGCCATCCGGGCGGAAGCCTCAGCAGTGCCGACATCATGACTGTACTCTTCAATGCTGTAATGGACCACGATCCCAAAACATGGACCCGCAGCGCAAAGAATCAGGATGCGTTCATTCTTTCAGCAGGTCATCTCGGACCCGTTTATTATTCAATCCTATCACGCTGCGGTTATTTCCCTACAGAGGAGATGGCCACTCTGCGTAAGTTCGGAACCCGTCTTCAGGGACATCCCTGTACTGAGAAGGGACTTCCCGGCATTTTCCAGCCTTCAGGCTCTCTCGGCCAGGGACTTTCAGCCGCTGCCGGTATCGCTCTTGGCAAGAAGCTTGACAAGGATCCCCACTATGTCTATACTCTCCTTGGAGACGGCGAATGTGAGGAAGGACAGATTTGGGAAGCCGCAATCTTTGCTGCAAACCACCACATCGACAATCTCATCGCCATCCAGGACCACAACAATCAGCAGATTGACGGTCAGGTCTCAAATGTCGGCGGTGTGACTACCTACGGCCCCATCTTCGAAGCATGCGGCTGGAATGTCATTACAGTTGATGGACACGATATCGAGGCTCTTCTCGCCGCATTCGCCGCTGCGAAGAAGTGTCAGGGCAAGCCGACTGTAATCATCGCCGAAACCGTCATGGGCAAGGGCGTTGATTTTATGGAAGGCACCTGCAAATGGCATGGCAAGACTCCTTCTGAGGAGCAGGCCCAGCAGGCTCTCGCACAGCTCGAGGAAACACTTGGTGATTATTAATAAAACGATTGTACTATGAAATACACAGATACAGGAAAGAAAGACACCAGAGGCGGTTTCGGAGCCGGTCTCTATGAGGCTGCCGTTAAGAATCCCAATGTGGTGGGACTTACCGCCGACCTTACCGGTTCACTCAAGATGGAGAAATTTGTCGAGGCTTACCCCGAGAGATTCTATCAGTGCGGTATAGGTGAGGCCAATATGATCGGCGTAGCCGCCGGTATGGCTCTCACAGGCAAGATTCCTTTCGCGGGCTCATTCGCAGAGTTCGTCACAGGACGTGTTTATGACCAGATCCGTCAGGAAGTCGCCTATGGCAATACCAATGTGAAAATCGCTTCCTCACACGCCGGAATCACTCTCGGCGAGGATGGCGCCACTCACCAGACCATGGAAGATATCGCTCTCATGAGGGCCCTTCCCAATATGGTTGTCATCAACCCTTGCGACTTCAACCAGACCAAGGCAGCCACAATTGCGGCCGCTGAGTATGTGGGTCCGGTTTATCTCCGTTTCGGCCGTCCCGGAGTGCCTAACTTCACTCCTGAGGACCAGAAGTTCGAAATCGGCAAGGCCATCGTGATGGAAGAAGGCAAGGATGTCTCAATCATCTGCACCGGACATCTCGTATGGGAGTCTCTCAAGGCTGCCGATATTCTCGCTGAGGAAGGCATCAAGGCAGAGGTCATCGACATCGCCACCATCAAGCCCCTTGACACCGAGGCTATTCTCGCTTCAGTGAAGAAGTGCGGCTGCGTGGTAGTTGCCGAAGAGCACAACAATGCCGGCGGTCTCGGAGAGGCTGTCTGCGGTGTTCTCGCCACTACTGCTCCCGCTCCGGTGGAGCTTGTCAACGGCGGAGACGGATTCGGCCAGAGCGGTGCTCCCGCAGAACTCCTCAAAGCCTACGGTCTTGACGCGGAGCATGTTGCCGCCGCTGCCAGGAAGGCCATCGCCAGGAAGTAATTCATCATACTTTACATATAAATGTGCGCGGACTCGCCCAGAAAGTGAGTCCGCGCACATTTTTGTTAGGGAGGGGACGGTTTTCAGAGCGTTAAGGGTAATACTCACACATACGGTAAGCGTCTCCGCGATGACGCATTGACTTGCCGCGACGCCAAGATTTCCGGCGTTTCTTTGTCATCGCGGCACGAAAACTGGCAGAGGACAACGGATAGGCGGCGGGCTGCGGCGGCGAGGCGGAAAAGGTTCCGCGCTTCGCGCTCCATCCAGCCGAGTCCTCGGAGACTTGCGTCTCCTCGGCCCCGGCAGCCGCTCACAAGGCCGCGGCCGGCCATGCCTTTTCCGCCTTCGCCATCCTCCGCCCGCCGCTCGCAAACCTGTCACCTGAATCATCCGTCCAGACGGATGAATCAGGAACGTATGCTATTGCATCCAAATACCCCATTATGTTTTACCTGAATAAATATTTGAAGGACAAGATAGAGTTGGGGCATTAAAATGGGTTTTGATACCCACCGAGTAAGGTG
>JAKSKQ010000039.1 GCA_024401675.1 Bacteroidales bacterium
AATGATGAAGGTTTTTCTGACTAATGATGACGGATATGAGGCGAAGGGTTACGCTGCGCTCAAGGAGACTGCGGAATCATTTGCGGACAAGGTGACCGGGATAGCCCCCAGGGGCAGGCAGTCCGGTACTTCGATGGCGGTGAACCTGGCCGATGCCAGCATCCCCTACAAAACTCTCGGCGGCGGATTCGCCTATTTGGACGCGACTCCGGCAAGTTGTGTGAAGTTCATGCTTTGCAACACCCCGCACAAAGAATGGCCGGACCTCATCATTTCCGGCATCAACCACGGCTCCAACGCCTCTACAGGAGCCTGCTACAGCGGGACGCTCGGCGCCGCCCGGGAGGGTGCGCTGAACGGAGTCCGCTCGATAGGTGTATCCGTGGATGATCTCAGTCCCGACGCCGACTTTTCCGCAGTCAAGTCTCTGCTGCCCGGCATAGTCGGGAAACTTATGGAGAATTACCCGGACGGCAAAGGTATATATTACAATGTAAACTTCCCGGCAATGGAGGTTTCCCGCATCAAGGGAATCAAAGTATCCTTCATGGGAATGGGCCACTGGGAGGATGAATTCATGGACCTGCACAGGACTTGTCCTGAAACCGGAGGAAGCCTTTACCGGATGAGCGGGCACTATGTGGATGACACGCCCGAGGGTGTGGAATCAGACCATCATCTGCTTTCAGAGGGATATATCACCATCACGCCGATGCTGGTGGACAACACCTCATACGAAGAAATCAGGCGGCTCGAAAAAATCTTCGGCTGACGCCCCCAGGCTCATTTTTATCGTCGGAAAAAGAAATTTCAATCAAAAAAACGTAAATCCGACAGTTTTTCAATTATATGATTGGCATCGTCCAAGTTGCAGAAGTACTTTTGCGACTGGTCAAAGGCTATGCCGCCCGATGACTATGTCGCTTTACAATTATGCCGCTTATGATGACAATACTCACAGCCACGGCAGCGGCTCTGGCTGTTCTATGGCTGAACATATCTCCCTGGCGCTTGAGACACGGGAAAAGGAGGATGACCCGCAAAGCCAACACTCTGGCCGAGTGGGCCGCATTCGTCTCGGTCACAGGAGCCTCGGCGGCAGGATACCTGCTTGGCGCTCATGAGATTGTGCTGCCGGTGATGTCCGCTTCGAACCTTGTGCTGCTTGGGACGCTTTCGCCGTTCAGGACTTATTCCGCCCTTATGAAATCCATTCTCGGGAGACAGTGCACCAACCACGAAATCTTCCGATACTCATCATTTGCGGTCAGCGCCTCTCTTGTCTGGATGTTCATTCCGGTCCAGGTGCTGGCCTTCCATTTCAGAAATCCGGCGTTGGATTTCATTGCCCTGTCAGGAACTGCGGTGTATTATTTCGTATCAGGCCTGCGGAGAGCGCAAAACTTGTTTCCGATTCTGTCCCGCAAAATGGCGGAAGAGGTGTTCGCCGCCCAGGAATTGGGTAGGGAAATCGAGCCTCCGGTACCGATTGACGGGCCGAAAGAAGCCCCCGATATCAAAATGTTTGTACGAATACGGGAATACTTCACCACCTTCAAGCCATATCTTGACCATGAACTGACTCTGGAGCAGGTGTCAACCGCGCTTTACACCAACAAGAATTATATTTCAAAAAGCATAAGGGATTCGACCGGGCAGAATTTCTGCCAGTTCGTGAACAATTACAGAGTGATGCACTCTATCGATATTTTCAAGAATAATCCCGGCATGAGGGTGTCTCAACTGGCCGAACTCAGCGGTTTCAACACCACCGCCACCTTCAACATGGCTTTCAAGATGATAATGCACACTTCTCCCAGCCAGTGGTGCCACAACTACAGGGCCATGCACCCTGTCCGGGAAATCACTGATTCAGTTCCTTGATAATGGCTGCCGCAACCTGCTTTGAAGCGCCGCTGCAACCGAGGAGATTGCGGACCTTGACATAATCCGACATCATGTCGGCGCGGTAGGAAAAGTCCTCTATCAGTCTGCGAGTTTCAGCAGTTACATTGTCGGCATTGAAATCGCTCTGGATGAACTCCTTGAAAATCAACTTGTCGGCAATCAGATTGGCAAGGGAGATATATTTGATGTGCTTGAGCACCCTGAGAATATATTTGCCCACAAAATATGTCAGGCCGCTTGTGGACCAGCACACCACCTGGGCTGTGCTCATCAGAGCCGCCTCCAGAGACGCCGTCCCGGAATTTACAATCGCGGCCTCCGCGAACTTGAGGATATCATAGGTTCTGTCGAATTCAAGGAACACATCTTTTCTGTCACCGATATATTTCAGATAGTCTTCCTTCGTCCTGGAAGGAGCACCGGCGATATGGAATTCATAGTTCCTGTACTGGGGCAGGCTCTTAAGACGGTCAACAGTCTCCATGCACACAGGCATCATCCTGGATATTTCGCCGCTGCGGCTTCCCGGAAGGATTGCGATATACGGATGCGGGGTGACTCTGGTGTATTTGAAGTCCGAAACAGAGTCAAGAAGAGGATTTCCGCAATAGACATAGGGAATACCGGCAGCCTCGAACCAGGGTTTCTCGAACGGGAACACTATGAAAAGTTTGTCGGTGTATCGCTTAATGGCCCTGTTGCGCCAACTTCTGGAAGCCCATGTCTTCGGGGCGATATAATAGAAATTCCTTATCCCGTGATGGTGGCAGAAGCGGCTTATCTTCATGTTGAAACCGGGGTAATCAATAAGAATCACTACATCCGGCTTGAAGTCCAGAATATCCTTCTTGCAGAATTTCAGATTGCCGATGATAGAGCCGATTTTCCCGAGAACCTCGGATATGCCCATGACCGCAGTATCCCTGTAGTCCCGGACCATTGTACCGCCCACAGCCTCCATGCACCCGCCTCCCCAGAAGCGGATGTCGGCATTGCTGTCCTGAGCCAGAAGACCCTTCATAAGATTGCTTCCGTGAAGATCTCCGGAAGCCTCCCCTGCTATTATGTAATATTTCATAATCTATTCTGTTTTAGAATAATCGCGTTCTCCGAATATGGAGGTGCCTATGCGGACAATTGTGCTGCCGTGGCGGAGGGCGATCTTATAGTCGCCGGACATTCCGATGGAAAGTTCCCTGAAATCCTCCAACTCCGGGAAAAGGTCGGTGAGGTAGTCCTTGAAATCGGCAATCCGTGCAAAATCTGCATCTATGGTTTCCTCATCATCCGTATTTGTCGCCATCCCCATCAGACCGCAGAAACGGATATGGCTGAAAGACCCGGCCACAGCCCTGAAAAGAATGTCCAGAATTTCCTCCTCCATGAATCCCTGCTTGGTTTCCTCAAGGGCGACATGCATTTCGAGAAGCACCGGAACTACTCTGCCGTTGGCATTTCCCCAGTCATCGATAGCTGAAAGCAGGTGCTCCGAATCGACAGATTCGACCATCGACACATAAGGAAGCACGGATTTGAGCTTGTTGGTCTGAAGATGCCCGATGAAATGCCACTCTATATCCTGGGGAAGTTGGACGGCCTTCGCACACAATTCCTGCGGACGGCTTTCACCGAACAACCGCTGTCCGGCCGAATATGCCTCAAGGACAGACTCGAACGGATGAAACTTCGAAACTGCCACGAGACGAACATCCCGTGGCAGCTGCGAAAGTATATTTTCAATATTTTCTCCTATCATTATTTTTTGCGGGCCTGTGCCTTCGCCTGGGCTCGCTGCATCTTCTGTGCTTCTTCAAGCCTCATCTGCCACTTGCTCTTGGGAGCGCTCTTGCCTTCGGCGGCCCTGACTTTCGCGAGAATCTTCTCGGGATGTACAAGCCACTTCTTGATTGCCCAGGTCTGAGCCATTGTGAGCAGATTGGAAAGGAAGTAATAGTATGACAGTCCGGATGAAAGATTGTTGCAGATGAAGAGCATCATGATCGGCATCATCCACACGCTCATAAACTTCATTCCGGCCATATTAGGGTCAGAACTCATCTGGTCTGAGTTCATCTTGCTGTAGATGAACATAGACACCGCCATAAGGATGGCGAAAAGCGACATGTGGTCTCCGTAGAGTGGAATATTGAACCCGAAGTCGAGAATCGAATCATACGAACTGAGGTCCTCTGCCCAGAGGAAACTCTGCTGACGGAGCTCGATGGAAGCCGGGAAGAAACGGAACATCGCCCAAAGTACAGGGAACTGGAGCAACATCGGGAGGCATCCGCCCATAGGACTCACTCCGGCCTTCTTATACAGATCCATAGTAGCGCTCTGCTTCTTCATCGCATCCTCCTGCTTGGGATAGCGCTCATTTATCTTTTCCATTTCAGGCTTGAGCGCAGACATCACTGCGGAAGACTTGTAGGACTTGATTGTGAGCGGTGATATGACAATCTTGAGAATGAGAGTCATTATGAGGATAATGATTCCGAAGGAGGAAATGAAGCCTCCGAGCCAATGGAACAGGGGGATAATGGCTATTCTGGTGATCCACCCCACAAGCCAACCTCCCAGGGGAACTATCTTCTCATATTTGCAGTCCATCGACTTCAGGATATTGAAGTCATTGGGGCCGAAATAGAATTCGAGGGGAATGTGGATTTCCGAGGGCGAAGGCATGAACTCCTGACGCACGGATGCAGTCGCGGTCATCAGCACCTTGTCGGGATCATCTTCAGCACCGTATCTGACATCGAATGAAGCATTTGCAAAATCTGTAGGAGAGGTCAGAATGGCAGAGAAGAACTGCTGCTGGAAAGCGAACCAGCGCATAGGAGTGCTGACAGACTTCTGGGCGTCACGGCCTCTTGCCAGTTCTACCGGCTTCTTGTCGCCGTCGAAATAATAGTTCAACTTACTGTACTGCTTCTCGTTCTTGTAGCCCTTCTCCATCCTGGGTATCTGAAGTCCCCAGTCAAGATTGAATGAGCTTACATTCCTGGGAAGCACGCCGTCCATTCCGATAAAGGCTATGTCAAGGTCTGCCTTGTATGAATCCCTGGGAAGGGTATATGTGTACTGAATGCACCCGCCCTGTGAGAACGGAAGTTGGAACACGACAGCACTGTCGGAGGCGGAAGCAATCTGAAAGGCGAATTCCTTCGTGCTGATGCTTTCCCCGGCATAGACCTGCATGTTCATCACGCTCTTTCCGGGCTTTATGAGATACAGACCGGTGGAGTCGTACTGCTTGTCGTAATAATAATAGTCCTTGATTTTGACAGAGTAGGGCTGTGCACCGGCGGAAGAGAGGGTTATGACGACCTTATCGTTTTCAAGGGTGACATATTCAGCGTCCCCGGCGCTTGCCAGAGTAAGGGCGTTATCCTTGTATTCCACCCTGGAAGCAGTCACCGGTGAGGACATCCCGGCGATGTCGCCGGACTCAGAGACCATTTCCGGAGCCGGATGCTGTGCACGGTAAACCGAGTCGGCGGCTGCCGCATACTCGGCATTTTTCCTGTTGACAGAAGACTGGTACCAGGAAAAACCGAAGAGAATGGCGAAAATCAGTACAAATCCGATTATTGAATTCCTATCCATCAGCACTCACCCTCCTCAGACTGCTTGTCATTCTGCGCTTGAGCGGCTCCGAGGGCCCTTATCTGGGCTTCAAGAGCCTTGAGTTCCTCTTTGGCCTTGTCAATATTCTGCTGAATCTGGGCGACAAGTTTGTCAGCATTCTTGCTTCTTGCGAAGAAGCCGATGTTATTCTCGAATGTCACTATCTCCTGCTCCTTCCTGTTGTACTCGGCCATAAGGCGGTCCTTCTCGCTGCGGGGTGAGGCGGATGCCTTGCGGCGGAGAGAGCCGAACTTCTCATTCATAGCCTCGCGGAATGCGGAATTGACATTGTCCTTTTCCTTGAAAGGCACGAAACCGATGGCCTGGAACTTTTCATTGAATGCCTTCTGGGCGGCGGCGATATCCTCTGCGGCCTCGGCCTTGAAAGCCTTGATTTCCTCAATCACAGCCTGCTTGGCCTTGAGGTTGCCGTAGTAATCATTTTCTTTGGCGTGCTTGTCCCTTTCCTCGAAGAACTCGTCGCATGCTCCGCGGAATCTTTTCCAGAGCTGGTCGGCCTTCTTTCTGGGCACGGCGCCGATTTCCTTCCACTCCTTCTGGAGAGAAATTATCTTGTCGGTGGTTTTCTTCCACTCGGTGCTGTTCTTGAGGGCCTCAACCTGCTCGCAGATGGAAATCTTTCTGGCAAGATTGTCATTCATGGAATCCTTGAACTCGGCATAGAAGACTCTCTTCTTCTCATAGAAACTGTCGCAGGCGGCACGGAAGCGCTCGTATATCTTCTGGTTGTCCTTCTTGGCGGCGAAACCTATCTCGCGCCACTCCTTCTGAAGGTCCTCGATGGACTTGCTGATGGTATTCCACTCGTTGGAACTCTTTATTTCCTGCTCCACGAAGGCCTCGACCTTCTCGCAGAGGACGGTCTTGGCAGCAAGATTCTCCTCATATTTATCCTTCATGGCCTCGAAGTAGGCCTGATATTTCTTGTTGATTACAGCGGTGGCCTCCTTGAAACGGTTCCAGATGCTCTCGCGGAACTCCTTCTCCACGGGTCCGAACTCCTTCCACTGCTCGTGGAGCTTCTGAAGCTCCTTGAAGGCGGAGATGACATCCTCGCGCGCGGCGAGTTCCTCGGCCTTCTTGCAGAACTCCTCCTTCGCCTCAAGATTCTTCTTGAAGTCAAGGTCGCGGAGATCGCGGTTGATCTTCACCATATCGTAGAACTGCTCGACATAGAGCTGATATGTCTCGTTGAGCCCGCGGAAATCCTTGGCAGGAACAGGACCGGCTTCGCGCCATCTGTTCTGGATTTCGCGGAAGGCGGGGAATGTCACATTCACATCCTCCTGCTTCCCGATAAGTTCCTTGAGGTCTTCGATGACAGCCTTCTTCACCACGAGATTGGCCTCGCGTTCCTTCTCCTGAGCGGCATTGTACTCAGCCTTTTCCTTCTTGTAGGCATTGTAGAAAGCTTTGAAAGCCTCCTCGACCTCTGAAAAAGGATTTTCTTCCGATTCACCGAGAGTTTCCTTCTCCTTGAGGAGCTTCTTGTAGAATGCGGCCTTTATCATTTCCGCCTCCTTGTGCTTGGACATCCTCTCGGGATCCTTTGCCAGATTTTCAAATTCTGCCGCCAGATCGGCAATTGACATTTCGTTGTAATTGACGGATACAACTTCCTCTTCCGCCTCTAGGACGGGTGCTGTTACATCTGCATCGATGGTGCAGGAATCTGTTTTTTCGCTCATAAAGAATGGCTGTTAATATTGTTAATCCACAAATATACGCTTTTTGAAAAAATATTGAGTATTTTTGCGTTATAAATTGACTATGAGAATCGATATCATCAGTGTAGTGCCGGAGCTTCTCGAAAGCCCGCTCGCCCATTCCATCGTCGGCAGGGCCCGGAAAAAGGGACTTGTCGAAATCCATGTGCACAATCCGCGCAAATACGGCATAGGTCCGCGTCACAATGTGGATGACTATTCCTACGGAGGAGATGCAGGAATGGTCATGATGATCGAGCCCGTGTATAAAGTCATTGAAGAACTGAAAGCCGAAAGGGATTACGATGAAATAATCTACATGTCTCCGGACGGCGAAGTGCTCAGCCAAGGCATCGCAAACGAGCTCTCGATGATGCAGAACATCATACTTCTGTGCGGTCACTACAAGGGCATAGACCACCGGATCAGAGAGCATCTCATCACTCGCGAAATATCCATCGGAGACTATGTACTCAGCGGCGGCGAAATCCCGGCCGCAGTAGTCACGGATGCCATCGTCCGCCTCATTCCAGGAGCAATAACCGACGAGACCTCCGCCCTGAGCGACTGTTATCAGGACAACCTCCTTTCCGCCCCGGTCTATACCCGTCCGGTCGAATTCAACGGCTGGAAGGTTCCGGATGTCCTGCTCAGCGGGAATCCGGTCCTGATTCAGAAATGGCAGGACGAGCAGGCTCTTGAAAGGACAAAGCGTCTGAGGCCTCATCTGCTTGACAAATAAATAATTATGACCTGCACCCTCGACTGTGAAAATTGTGCCTTCCGGGAACTGGAAAAGAGTTCATCGGGAGCGCACCGTGTCACGGTGGCGGTTGTCGGATGCGCCCCGGAAAGGGAGATTCTCGATTTCAGGGACGCCCCCTCGATAACTCTCAAGCAGGGCATCTGGTCCGTGCGTTTTCTCAATTTCACTGGGGAAGACCTGCACATAGGAAGGAAAATTCTCGAGTGCAAGCCTGATGTGGTCCTGAACACAGTCGATTCGACAAACCTCTCCCAAAGCATGCACATAACCACCAGGCTCATCGACATGGACACCAAGGTCGTCCTCGCCCTGAGCCGGTACGGGGAACTGCTTTCGACCGGTCACTCTGTGGATTACACCACCCTCGGAGCTCTTCTGGGCTTTCCGGTCATCGCCTTCGACACCAGGCACAAGGACCTGGCGGCGCAGTACCGGAGCCACCTGATGGCCATGATAATCGACAGCTTCAATTCGCCCGCCGACATGAAGAAGCATATCCATGTGCCCTACGGTCCGGATGTAGACAAGGCCATCGCCATACTTTCCGAAAGGATTTCCCAATGTCCGGGACTCGCTTCCTACCACGACCGGTATCTGGCGGTCCGCCTGATTGAAGACCCGCACTATATCTACAACATAATCAGCACAGTCCCTAACGCCCAGGAAATCATCGACCTGGCGGCAAGGCAGCGGTGGTCCCTGATGCAGAATTTCTCGCAGGAGCCCATCGAACTGATCCGGAACGCCAGATACGGCTTCATCCACGGAGCCCTGCAGGAGACGCTCCATCACTCATCAGACCATTCTGACCACACGCTCACGGAAAGAATCGATGCAGTCCTGACCAACCGCTGGCTTGGTCTGCCGCTGCTTCTGGTCATACTGGCAGTAGTCTTCGAAGCCACATTCAAGTTGGGAGCATACCCGCAGATATGGATAGAAAACGGCATCAAAGCCCTCGGCATCCTTCTTTCAGATGCTCTTTCCTCCACCCCCGACTGGTTGTCATCGCTCATAGTCAACGGGCTGGTCCAGGGAGTCGGTGCAGTCCTGGCATTCCTTCCCAACATCATAATCCTGTTCATCTTCCTTTCGATACTTGAAGACAGCGGATATATGGCGAGAGCCGCATTCCTGATGGATAAGATAATGCACCGCTTCGGTCTCCACGGCAAGAGTTTCATCCCCATGCTGATCGGCTTCGGCTGCAATGTACCCGCCATAATGTCAGCCCGGTCCATAGAGGACAGGAAGGACCGGACGCTCACAATGCTGATGATTCCGTTCATGTCCTGCTCTGCCAGGCTGCCCGTCTATCTGCTGATGGTTTCAGCCTTCTTCCCGGACCACAAGGCCCTGGTGATGATAGGGATATATCTCGCCGGCATAGTGCTGTCCATCCTGTTCGCCTTCATCATGAAGCGTACGCCCTTCTTCCGCAAGAGCGACGAAGACTATGTCTGCGAACTGCCCGCGTTCAGGATGCCCACCCTGCGGAATTCCGGACCCCACATCTGGGAGAGAGTTGCCGACTACCTTCAGAAAATCACCACCGTGATTGTAGCCGCGTCGGTTATTATCTGGGCGTTGGAATACTTTCCCTCCGACAGGACCCTCAACGGCAGCGACAAGGAGCAATCCGCTCTCGCGCAAATCGGCCGGTCAATGGAGAAGGTGACCGCGCCACTGGGATTCGACTGGAAACTGAATGTCTGCCTTCTTACCGGACTCCCGGCCAAGGAAGCCATAGTCAGCACAATGGGAATACTTTACCACACCGATTCGGCGCCGCTTGCCGAGTCCATGGAGAAGGAAGGCATAGGAAAGGGGACAGCGCTTGCATTCATGCTCTTCGTCCTGCTGTACTTCCCCTGCATAGCCACAGTGAATACCATAAGCCGGGAAGCGGGACGCAAATGGGCCGTCTTCACGGTGGTCCACTCACTGATTCTGGCCTGGATTGTGGCCTTTATTGTCAATCTCGTGTTCTGACGGGACCTCTCAGCGCAAAGTGAACATTTCCGACTCGGAAGTTCTCGGCAGGCAGTGGAGTCTGTCCTTCCCCACAACTGCCGAAGATGCCTTGAAGGCGAGGACCGGAGTATTGTTGTTCTCTGAAAGGTGGCAGAGGAAAATGTGGCCGAGACCGGGATGGTCTATCTTCGAAAGCGCCTCGGCACAGTCGGCATTGCTCAAATGCCCGTGGGAACTGCGGATACGCTCCTTCAGTTCCTCGGTATAGGGTCCGGAATCAAGCATATCGTCATCATAGTTGCTCTCCAGGACAAGTGCATCAGCCCTGCGGCATATTCCTACGACATCACCGCTGATTGAACCGGCATCGGTTATATGGACATAATTGAATCCGCCGGCATCTATGGAATAGCCGACAGTCTGTGCTGCATCGTGCGGAACTTCGAACGCCCTGACGGAAAAGCTTCCGATTTCCATACCCTCTTCCGGAAGAACTCTGGAGCAGGCGGCAAACGACGGAGCGGTAGTGAAGCCGCGCAGCATCGCTTCCCTCAGGATGGCGGTGGAATAGACTGGTCTGCCGAGCTTTGCACAATATGACGCAAGGCTGCGGATATGATCCCAATGATTATGTGTAATGAGTACAGCCCGTATGCAGTCGGTAGTCAGGTGATGCTCTCCGAGACATGTGCGCAACCTCCTGAGACTGATACCGGCATCTATCAGCAGTCCCTCTCCTCCATGCAGGAGAAGGTAGCAGTTGCCGGCGCTGCCGCTGGAGAAGCTGATGAACCGGATGTCACTCATTTTCTTCGCAGTATTTCTTTATTATGGGATAGGCTTCCCGGATTCCGAGTTCACCGGCTCTTGAAAGGTCGATGCAGCCTTTTTCCTTGTCTTTCAGGTATATCTGTACCAGAGCTCTGTTCAGATAAGCCTCCCCCATGTAAGGATAGAGGGATATCGCCTTGGTGTAACTGCCTATCGAGGAAATATGGTCTCCGCCGAGCAGGAAGAGATTGCCAAGATTATAGAATATATACGGATTGTCGGTCACTATGGATGACGCCTCCACAAGGTCCGAAGTTGCATCCGAATAGTCGTAGGTAGTGGCAGCCCTGTCGCTGACACGGGCGGTCGTGTTGTGGGTGTCGTCAAGGGAAAGAATCTGGACATTGCTGCTCATGGAGGCGATGAATTCTATCATCTCGGCTTTGAGCACTCCCCTGTTCATCAGATAGAAGGCTTTGTAATAGCGGGAGATGCGGTCATCATCCGCAGAAGACATGTCAACAGCCTTATCCAGATGAGCCAGAGCGGCATTGTACCGTTTGGCCCCGCAATCATCCAGCGCGAGAAGGAACTCTGTCGCGGCGCGCCCGCAAGTCGAGAGGCTTTCCACCCCGGAGGAATGCTTCACTCCCAACGAGTCGGCCCCGGAGATGGTTACCTGCCCGCCGAAAAGTCTCAGGAAACGGTCCATGAGAGGATTCTCGAATTCATCGGCCAAAGCCCTGCGAGAGGAGTTTCCGCCTCCGCCGGCAGACAGGGCGAAACGCTTAAGACTCTGAAGTCTCACATTGATATCCCTGTTCTGGAGCAATTCATCGTTGAAATCCTTCTTGGCAAAGTCCGCATCGAAGGCTATGAGGGAACTGTACTTTCTTGTCGTGTCGGCGAAGGACGAAGGGTCCGAAGAAGCCGCCGCCCGGTACTGGGATATCTTTTTCTGAGCGGTGTCATAATCCTTCTTGGACGCAGTCCTTCGTCCCAGGATATTCTCCACATAAGCCCTGTTCAGATAGGCCTTGGCGAAATCCGGATACAGCTCTATGGCCTTGTCGTAGTCGGAAAGGGCTTCCCTGTAGCGCTGCAAGTCAATATATATCGACGCTCTGTTGAAATACGCGAGCACATTGGACGGATTGATGTTTATGACCCGGTCCATATCGGCGAGAGCCTCCTCGAAACTGCCCACACGCGACAGCAGCAAAGCCCTGTTATACAGGCAGAGGGCATTGCCCGGATCATGCTTGAGAACAGTGTTCATATCCGAAAGGGCTCCCCGGTAGTCGGATTTGTCAAGCAGTAGCAGGGCCCTGTTGAAATATGCGAAAGTATTGTCCGGGTCCAGCGTTATCGCCTGATTCATATCCGAAAGAGCATTGTCGAAATCTGACGCAGCTGCATACAGCCTGCCGCGGCGTATGTAGCCTTCGGGATCGAAGCGGTTCAGGGAAATCGCCTTGTTGTAATCGGCCAGGGCTTTCAATGTGTCGGCAAGGAAAAGGTAGGATGCACCCCTGTTGAGGTAGGCTCCGGGATCCTTCGGCTCCTTTTTGATGTAGCGGTTGAAATCGGACACGGCGGACTCGAAATCCTGGGCGAGGAAATATGTCACTCCACGGCTGAAATAAATCCCCATGTCCCCCGGGCGCAGGCCGATGGCCGTGTTGAAATCAGAGAGTGCCTCCTCATATTTTCCGAAGCCGCTGAGGGTGATGGCCCTGTAATGATAGCCCGGAGTGAAAACCGGATTGAGGCGCACGGAATTGTTGAAATCCTTGTTGGCACCGCGGATGTCACCGAGATTGTATTTCGCTATTCCGCGGAAGAAAAATATCCAGTAGTCTGTGGAATCGAGGCGGGAAAGGATGTTGAAGTTCTCAATGGCCTGGCCGTAGCGTCCCTCGGACAGGGCTCTCCTGCCACGGTAGAAAAACTCGTCCTTGTCCCATTGGGCAAAAAGATTTTCCGCCGCAAGCAGAGCCGCGACGGAAACAATAAGGAACATAAGGCGCCTCAATATGTCAGAGTGCCTGCATGTCATTCAGTTTCTTGTAATATCCGCCGAGAGCTATGAGTTCATCGTGGCGTCCCCGCTCGACTATCCGGCCGTCCTGCATCACACAGATGAGGTCGGCATTCTTGATGGTTGAAAGACGGTGGGCTATGGCGATTGTGGTCCTGCTGGACGTAAGCCGGTCAAGAGCCTCCTGGACAAGTCTTTCGGATTCGGTGTCAAGAGCCGATGTGGCTTCGTCGAGAATCAGGATATCGGGGTTCTTGAGGATGGCTCTGGCAATGCTGATGCGCTGCCTCTGGCCTCCGGAAAGTTTGCTGCCCCTGTCGCCTATGGTGGTGAAATATCCTTCTTCCTTTTCCATTATGAAGTCATGGGCGTTGGCGATTTTCGCCGCCGCAATCACCTGATCCAGAGTGGCGTTCTCCACTCCGAAGGCGATATTGTTGAAGATAGTGTCGTTGAAAAGGATGGCCTCCTGGTTCACATTGCCTATCAAAGCGCGGAGAGTCGCGATTTTCACATCACGGACATCGTGGCCGTCAATAAGTATGCACCCCCCGGACACATCACGATATCTGGGGACAAGGTCCACGAGAGTCGATTTCCCGGAACCGGACTGCCCCACTATCGCTATTGTCTTACCTTTGGGAACTTCCAGGTTTATGCCGGTGAGCACCTCCCTGGCCCCGTTTTCATAGGTGAAGCACACATCCTTGAACACTATGCTGTCCTTGAACGAGTCGAGAGCGACTGCATCCGCCTTCTCCCTGATGTTATTCTCAGCCATGAGTATCTTGTCGATACGCTCCACTGAGGCCAGACCGCGCGGAATCATATATGTAGCACGGGCGAAGTCCTTCGGCGGTAGGGGCACGCTGTAGAGAATCCCCATGTGGAATATGAAAGGAGGGGCATCGATGGATGAATTCTCATTGAGGATGAGGGTACCTCCGTACCAGAGTACGAGCATTATCATCAATGTTCCGAGAAATTCGCTCACAGGATGGGCCGAAGCCTGGCGGACAGATACCCTGTTGCACGCTTTCCGATATTCGTCGGCGGTGCTGCGGAACCTGCCGCTCATCTTCTTCTCCGCAAGAAAAGCCTTCACTATCCTCAAACCGCCGAGAGTCTCGTCGAGTGTGGTCATCGTGTCGGAAAGCCTGTTCTGGGCATCGAGAGAATCAGCCTTCAGCCTTTTGCCGAGCGCACTCATGCCCCAGGCAATCAGAGGCACGACAGTAATGGTGAACAAGGTCAGTTTCCACGACACGAGAAGCAGGGTCGTGAAGTAGAAGATAATCAGAATCGGGTTCTTTATCAGCATGTCCAGCACGCTGGTGATGGAATTCTCGACTTCCGCCACATCTCCGCTCATCCTTGCTATGATGTCGCCCTTGCGCTCATCCGAGAAAAATCCCAAAGGCAGGGAGAGGAGTTTGTCGTACAGTTTTGTCCTTATATCCCTGACGATACCCGTCCTCATCGGCACCATCACTGCGGTGCTGCCGAAATAGCAGGCTGTCTTGAGGGCGGTCATAAGTCCGAGGACGGCACCGATGGCAAACAGGGCGAAGGACGCCCCCCTTGTATCGATGACCGTCTGGACATAATAGTACATGTTGTTGATCAGTGCCTCCTTGAAGACCTTGAACTGGAACTGGCCGCCGGATGTGAAGGGCATGTAGGAATACACTGCCTTGTCGATCTGGAAAATCATCTTCATTATGGGGATGATCATCGCAAAAGAGAAGATGTTGAAGACCGCGGAAAGCACATTCATGACCACGGAACCCGCGACACATCCTTTGTAAGGGGCGACAAAGCGCCTGAGCACACTCCAGAACTGCTTCATAATCTCTAAAGAGTCCTCTTCACTTCAACCACATTGTAGGCTTCGATAATGTCGCCCACCTTGATATCGTTGTAGTTCGCGACATTGAGTCCGCAATCCTGACCGGTCGTGACCTCCTTCGCATCATCCTTGAAGCGCTTGAGGGAACCGAGTTCGCCGGTATAGACGACGATGCCGTCCCTGATGACGCGGACCTTGGCGGTACGCGCAAGCTTGCCTTCCTTGACAATACAGCCGGCGATGGTGCCGACCTTGGAAATCTTGAAGGTCTGCTGGACTTCGGCGGTGGCGGTGACAACCTCCTTCTCCTCCGGCTCGAGCATACCCTCGATACCGCTCTTGACCTCGTTGATGGCATCGTAGATGATAGAGTAGAGACGGATTTCGATCTGCTCCTTCTCGGCAAGTTTCCTCGCACCGGCTGAAGGACGCACCTGGAAGCCGATGATAATCGCATCGGAAGCCGCTGCAAGCAGGATATCGGATTCGGAAATGGCACCGACAGCCTTGTGGATCACATTGACGCGGACTTCCTCGGTACCGAGTTTGATGAGAGAATCGGAAAGGGCCTCGATTGAACCGTCCACATCACCCTTGACGATGATATTGAGTTCCTTGAAGGAACCGAGGGCGATACGGCGGCCGATTTCCTCGAGTGTCATGTGAGTCTGGGTCTTGATTCCCTGGATTCGGATGAGCTGCTCTCTCTTGAGGGCTATATCCTTGGCTTCCTTCTCGTCGGCCATGATATTGAAGTTCTCGCCGGCAGTAGGGGCGCCGTTGAGTCCGAGTACTGAAACAGGAGTCGAAGGACCAGCCTCATCTACCTTCTGGCCGCGCTCGTTGAACATGGCCTTGACACGGCCCGTGTAGCATCCGGTAAGCATCATATCTCCCACACGCATGGTTCCGCTCTGCACCAGAACTGTCGCGAGATAACCGCGGCCCTTGTCCAGAGAAGATTCTATGACGGCGCCTCTGGCCCTGCATGTACGGCAGGCCTTGAGGTCGAGCATATCCGCTTCGAGAAGCACCTTTTCGAGGAGTTTGTCCACATTCAGTCCGCTCTTTGCCGAGATTTCCTGGCACTGGTACTTGCCGCCCCAGTCCTCCACGAGGATATTCATTGCAGAGAGCTGTTCGCGGATTTTTTCAGGATTGGCGCCGGGCTTGTCTATCTTGTTGATGGCAAATACCATGGGCACACCGGCAGCCTGGGCGTGGTTGATAGCCTCAACTGTCTGAGGCATTATCGCATCGTCCGCTGCTATGATGATGATGGCAAGGTCGGTGAGTTTGGCACCGCGGGCACGCATGGCGGTGAAAGCCTCATGGCCCGGAGTATCGAGGAAGGTGATGTGGCGTCCGTCGGCCATCTTCACATTGTATGCGCCGATGTGCTGTGTGATACCGCCGGCCTCACCTGCGATGACATTGGATTTCCTGATATAGTCAAGGAGGGATGTCTTACCGTGATCGACGTGTCCCATGACAGTAATCACAGGCGGACGGGACTCGAGTTCACCGTTCTCCTCATCTGAAGAGGCGATGGCCTCGGAGATGTCGGCAGTGACGAACTCGACCTTGTATCCGAATTCCTCGGCGACAAGCACAAGGGCTTCCGCATCCAGCCTCTGGTTGATGGAAACCATCAGTCCGAGACTCATGCAGGCGCCGATGACCTTGGTGACAGGAGTATTGTTCATCAGGGTCGCGAGCTCATTGACAGTCACAAACTCGGTGACTTTGAGGACATTGTTCTCAAGAATCTGCTGTTCCTGCTCTTCTGCGAGCTTGGCTGCAACTGCCTCACGTTTTTCCTTTCTGTGCTTCGCACCGAACTGGTTCTTGTTGTGAGACTCGTTCATTCTCGCGTATGTTTCCTTGATCTGCTTCTGGATTTCCTTCTGCATCTCCTCCTCTTCGGCCTCTGTCATGGGAGCCTTGGAGAAACGGTCATTTCCACGTCCCTTGCCGCCTTTTTCCTGTTTGCCGCCCTGGGGTTTGCCGCCCTTGGGCTGCTGGCTGTGATTGGTGGCAGAGGCGCCCTCACGGGCCAGGTCAACCTTCTGCGCGGGAATCCTCTCGTGTTTCTTTTTCTTGGGGCGCTGGAACTGGGTCAGGTCAATCTTGTCAACCACCTTGGGACCGGCAAGACGCGCCACTTCCGGAACAGGAGCCTCACGCGGCTCCACGGCAGCAGGCTTCTGAGGTTCTGGCGCCGCGGGAATCTCCTCAGGTGCCGGAGCGGCAGGCTTTTCAGCCTTGGGTGATGGCTTCTTAGGACTGATGTCTATTTTCGCCACAATCTTGGGGCCCTTTACAAGAGGCTCCTCAGGCTTGGGTTCAGGCTTCGGTTCGGATTTGGGTTCCGGTTTGGGCTCCGGCTTCGGCTCCGGCTTGGGTTCCGGCTCCGGTTCCGGTTCCGGCTTGGGTTCCGGGACAGCCTTTTTCGCAGGCTCCGCAGCCACGGGAGGAGTCGTGCTGAGGGTGTTTTTCCTGATGACAAGTTCGGGGACAGCCTCGGGTTCGGAATCGCTTTCCTTCGTATCAGACACTGACACAGGAGCCTTTCTGGTGGCATTCTCGATGATTTCCTTCATCCTGATTGCCTGCTTTTCAGCTTCCTGACGGGCCTGCTGGAGAATCTCCTCCTTGCGTGCCTCGGA
>JAKSKQ010000004.1 GCA_024401675.1 Bacteroidales bacterium
GTGACAACATTGAATACGGCTGTTTCCCCTGTCTGGGGAACAGATTCCTTGACGAACTGCTCCTTGGAACAGGATGCGAATACGGCTACAATCGCAAGAACTGGTAATAATGTCTTCCTCATTGTTTAAAACCGAGCCTGCAAGATTTTACAGGCTCGGCTTATAAAATCAGAGATGTGTAATTTATTCGGATTTCGGTGTAAATGCGATCTTTGTGGTTCCGTTGGTAGCATAACATTCAACCTTGTCATAGGCTACTATGCCAGTGTCGATATACTTCTGAATCACATCCCAACCGCTACCCTTCTGCTCGGCAATTGAAGCGATAGCGCCGCACTTGGTCACATAAACTCCACCGAGTTTGGTGAGTTCGGAAACACCTTTGTTCATACCGCTGGTGCTGAATCTCTGGAATGCAGTACAGTTGATAACTTTGAGTGTTCCTCCGATTTCCTTTACATCAATACCCTCGAACTGCCAGAACTGGCAGGAGTTGCAATTCTCGAAATGGAAGTCTCCGCCAACTTTCTTAAGACCGGAGAAAAATCCTGTATTCATGTTGCAGGCGGTATTCGAAGCGTATGTACCGGGGTCCTTGACGATAAGGTTGCCTGTTATCTCTGTAATCTGGACTAATGACGACCATGTCCAATAAATGGGACAACCGTTGATTTCAAGATCTCCGTTGATTTTCGAATATGCTCTCATACCTCCGAAATTGGAGAGGTCGGGGCAATTGATGAATCTTATTGAGCCGAGAGCCTTGACAGTCGAGCCGCTGAAAGAGCCGCCTGTTCCTGATATGGCTTGTTCAACCATAGACCATCCCTTGATGTTCTTGAACACAATCTCATCGGACACCTCGCCGACAACAAGTTTCAACTTGGACATTGTGTTGTTGTCAATGGTCTCATTGTTGCCGTCAATCGTCAGGGTCTTGAAATTGTGAATTCCAGAGCCGGAATTGACAAATTCGGTCACAGCTTTGCTGCCTACAAGTGAATAGTTGGCCGGAAGATTGAAAATAATGCGATTACCGCTTTTTCCATAGCACTCTACGTTGTCAACAGATATCACATTATTGTCAATCCATGTCTGGACCTGAGAGAAGTCCGTAATAGCAGTTCCTTTGACAAGGAGTTTGCCGCCAATCTTGGTGAGGCCGCCAAAGCCAAGGAAACTGTTTACAAGCGCATTGTCCTTGTATATGAAATCACCGCCGATCTCGGTCAGAGGCATATCTCTGAGATCCCAGAACTTAAGGTTGATGTTGGTAATGGTAAAGTTACCGCCGACTTTTGCAAGTGACATGAGGCAGGTAGTTCCTGTAAGATTCTGGTCTGTCGCATTGTCAAGAGTGAAGTCACCTGTTACTTCAACGAGGTTGTTGAGACAGTTGCCGGCACCCCAGGTGAACGCAGCTTTCGGAGTATTCTTCATGATGAAATCTCCGTTGACTTTGGTAAGGGACTTGAATCCGTTGATATTGTTGATATCAGGGCAGTCAATAATTCTTATACTTCCCAAAGGCTTGACGGCTTGTTCGTTGGTGCTGATTACCTGCTCAATCATTGTCCAACCCTTGATGTTCTTTATGGTCAGGGTGTCCAATACATTGCCAACCACTGTTTTGAGCAGAGACATGTCGGTATCTGAAATAGTATCGCCGTTTCCGTCAATGGTGAGATTCTTGAAATTCTGTTTTCCACCGCCGGCAGCGACAAACTGGGCGATTGCCTGGCTTCCGGTCAGAGTAAGATTCCCGGGAGCTTTCTTGAATACAACTCGGGTGGTACCGTCGCTCTTGTAACATTCGACATTGTCGTAATCTACAACACCATTGTCAATATAGCCCTGGATAACGTTCCAGCCGTTGGTATTATCGGTAATCGCACCGTTTCTTGTCATATAGACGCCACCAAGTTTTTTCAGAGCCATGACTCCTGTGTGAGTAGATTGGTTTCCGGCACTGAAATTATTGAATGCAGTACATCCGATAACCTTGAGGTAACCGCCTATTTCTTCAATGTCAATATCGCAGAACTGCCAGAAATCGCAGCCGTTGCAGTTTTCGAAGTGGAAGTCTCCGCCGACTTTCTTAAGACCGGAGAAAAATCCGGTATTCATGGAACTGCCGCCATTGGCCTTGGAAGTAGGGTTCTTGATAATGACGTTTCCTGTAATTTCAGTAATATATGCAAAAGAGCCCCAGCCCCAGTAAGGCTTGCTGCCGTCGATTTCGAGGTCTCCGTTAATCTTGCTGAGTCCTCTCATTCCGCCGAAATTATTGAGGTCCGGACAATTGATGAACCTGATGGAGCCGAGAGGCTTGATAGTATTTACACCTAAAGAGCCGTTTGAACCGGAAATCACATGCTCAACCATTGACCATCCCTTGATGTTCTTGAAGACAACTTCCCCGGAAACTGTGCCGACGACATCAATCATCTTATGCATTACATCGTTTGCGACAGTCTCGTTGTTTCCGTCAATAACGAGATTGCGATAGTCCAGTTTGACCTTGCCGGAGAGCATTGTGTTCAAATCTGCGACGCCCTTGACATAATCAGGAATGAACGGCACTGTGAAACTGTAAATCCTGCCTGATGTGAAAGCACTCTCGAAAGTGGCTGTCTTGGTCATCTTACTGCCATTGACAGTTTCGATTGTCACCTGAATGCCGTCTTGTGAGTAATCGCCTGCAGGAACACATACATACCAAGACTTGCCGAGGGCGACTCCTTCAACTGCGGGAGCCGACACCTTGACCTCCGATACTGCGCCTTCACCGGCGGTAAGGGCAGAATAGTCTGTCGTGAAAGTGCCTGCTATCTTCTTCCCTCCGAGTGCGGTCACGCTGACTGAAGCAATATTGCTGTAGGAGCCTGTCGGTGTGAATTTGAGCACTGTTGTGGCGGGAGAGAAAGTAACATTGTCACTTGAAGTTCCGGCCAGCATGACAAACGCTGCAGGGTCATAAGAATCCTCCACATAAGTCTGTGCGGAGGGAACCGTGATGACAGCGGAGCCTGAATCATAGCCGGAAACAGCTGCTGCGGGATACGCTACATAGTAGGGAGAGCTGACTCCCTGTACAGTGAACTGAGCTGCTGACTGACCGGCATCCTGAGCGGTAAGGGCATTGGACTCGACTCCGTTGACTGAAATCTTGTCTCCTTCTGCCCAATAATTGGGATAAACTCCGTCTGTATTTTCTCCGAGTGTGGTCTTTGCCCGGGCCGTGACAACATTGAATACGGCTGTTTCCCCTGTCTGGGGAACAGATTCCTTGACGAGCTGCTCCTTGGAGCAGGATGCGAATACGGCTATAATCGCAAGGGTTGCAAATAATGTTCTTTTCATAAATTTTCCTCCTTTTGATTAATAAGACCATGTTGTTTCTCCGTCCATATCCTGCTCCGTGAGGCTATCGAGGCCCACACTTACACAGAGTACTTCCGTGTTGATGGCAGACATCACAATGCACATTGGTGCATCGTATTGTCTTGAATTCTGCAAATGTTTTTTTGCGTTCATAAGAAGTGGATTATTAAGTGTTGATTATTTGATACTTGTAATATAACACTTCAAAGTTCGCAATTTGTGGATATTTGCAAAATTTAAGAGGATGAAATTATATGACAAAGACAAAATTTAGCAAACATTTGCTAAAATTTTACTATTTGAGAGCATCAAGCTATTTCTTCCCTGTGAGAATACGGTCTATCATACCATATTCAAGAGCCTCCCCGGCGTTCATCCAGAAATTGCGGTCGGCATCTTCGAAGATGCGCTCATACGGCTGATGGGTATGGGCTGCGAGGATTTCATAAAGTTCCTTGCGGCATTTTTCGATTTCCTTCGCTTCGATGAGGATGTCCGCAGCCTGGCCGGATGCTCCTCCGAGAGGCTGGTGTATCATTACTCTCGAGTGGGGAAGGCAGGAACGTTTGCCGGGGGCTCCACTGCAAAGCAGGACGGAACCCATCGAAGCCGCCATTCCGGTGCATATTGTAGCCACATCGGGAGAGATGAGCTGCATGGTGTCATAGATGCCGAGCCCGGAAGAGACCACTCCGCCGGGAGTGTTCAGATAAAGGCTGATATCGGCATTATTGTCAATTGAAGCGAGGTAGAGAAGCTGGGCCTGGATAATGTTGGCGACATCATCATCAATGGGAACTCCGAGGAAGATGATGCGGTCCATCAGAAGGCGGGAGAACACATCTATCGCTGTGGCGTTGAGGTGACGCTCTTCAATGATGGTCGGGTTGATGTAGGCGTCGGCGGCACTTTTGTAGCGGCCGAGCGTCATCGAACTGATTCCCCGGTCCATAGATGCGAATTTTTCAAAATCTGTCATTGTAAATGTGCTCTTTATCCGTTTCTGTATTCAAGCAGGTCTCCGGGCTGACAGTCGAGGGCGGCGCAAAGCGACTCGAGAGTCGTCAGGCGGACCGCCTTCGCCTTGCCAGTCTTGAGTATTGAAAGATTGGCCGCCGAAATCCCTATCTTTTCAGCCAGCTCGCCGCAGGACATCTTCCTGCGGGCGAGCATGACATCTATATTCACTATTATCGGCATAAAACCAGTCGATTATTTGTCGGTCTGTTCATCGGCGGGCTCTGCGGGAGCCTCAGCCTCCTTTGTGGCACCCTTCAGATAGGAAGGAAGTTCCATTCCGGCCATCTTGAACAATTCATCGAGGGGAGGAACAGAGCCCATCATACCTGAAATGAAATTGGATGTGGCGGTCTTGCCGTCCTTTGCGGTACCGTTGTCCCAGACAGTAACCTTGTCGATCTTGATGCCCTTGACAGCCTCAACCTGAGTCTTGACAAGCTCGGGAAGTTTGTCGGCAATGAGCATAAGAACGGCCTTCTGGGGATCTCCAGCGGCAGATTCGACAAGCTTGCCGAATCCTTCAGCCTGCTTGGAGAGGATTTCCTGGATACCGCGGGCCTGGGCGTCCATCTTGGCGTAGATGGCGTCGGCTTCACCTTTTGCGAGGCGGCGGAGTTTCTCGGCCTCAGCCTCGGCGCCGATGATGGCTTTCTCTTTCTCAATCTGGGCGGCTACCACAACATTGGCCTTCTGAGTGGCCTCTTCCCTCTCGGCACGGGCGATTTCGGCGTCACGCTCTGACTTGTAGGCTTCCTCGAGGGCCTTGGCGGCCTGAACTTTCTCGGCGGCTACAGCCAGACGGGCTGCCTCCGCTTCCTTCTCGCGGCGATTGGCATCGGACTGGGCAATTGCAATCTTGGAATCATTCTCACCCTCGACAGCCTTGGCATTGGCGAGGGCGGTGTTGATACGGGTGTCACGGGTGGTCTCGGCGATACGGATGTCCTTGTCCCTGTCGGCTTCGGCCTTGCCGATTTCACCGTAGCGGTTCTGCTCGGCAACACTCTTCTTGGCATCATTTATCGCCTTGGCGGCGGCTTCCTTACCGAGGGCCTCGATATAACCGGAGTCATCGCGGATATCGGTCACATTGACATTGATGAGTTTGAGACCGATTTTGCGGAGTTCGGCCTCGACATTGGTGCTGACATTGGCGAGGAACTTGTCACGGTCGGAGTTGATTTCCTCGATATCCATGGTCGCGATGACCAGACGGAGCTGTCCGAAAAGAATATCGGTGGACACATTGCGGATGTCCTCGGTGGTCAGGCCGAGAAGCCTCTCTGCCGCATTGGTCATGCTGTCAGGGTCGGTGGAAATACCGATGGTGAAGCGGCAGGGTACATCGACACGGATGTTCTGCTTTGAAAGTGCGTTGGTGAGGTTGCACTCGATGCTTATCGGGGTGAGGTCGAGATAAGCATAGCTCTGGAATACAGGCCAGATGAAAGCGGCTCCACCGTGGATACATTTGGCGGAAGCGGCGCGTCCGGTCTTACCGTAGATTACGAGAATTTTGTCTGAAGGACATCTTCTGTAACGTTTGAGAATGGCCGAGAATGTCACTATGAAGACAATGACGGCAATGATGATTACTACGTAGAAAGGCATAATTTTATGGGTTTTGTTAGATTATTTCTGATTCTGCAGGCTCCACGAGAAGAGTCGTGGAATTGATTGTATCGACCACTTTGATGGCGGCTCCGGTCTTGATCGGACCACCGTCAGTCACGGCGTGATATTCGCGCACGCTGGAGTTGATGGTAATCTGCACCTGTCCTTCGCCCTCGCGGTGGCCGGGAACAGAAAGATACACGGTGCCTTCACAGCCGAGCGCGTCTTTCTGCAGGTCGATGTTGCCGGACTGCTGCATGCCGTAGAGCCATTTGAAGAGGTACATCACTCCGGCGACGAGAACAACACCGGCAAGAAGGGAAATCAGCACCAGCAGGGGGATGGACGTCACCTTGCCGTAGCAGGCAATCGCCATCCATCCGAAGCCGAGGATGAAATTGACAAGGTTGCGGAATGTGTAAAGGTTCATTCCGGGGTCCAGGGAATCGGGGGCGTCGGCTCCGTCCGCACCGTCAAGGCCGTCAAGACCGTCCGCATCACCGCCGATGCCGACAAAAGTCATTATACTTTGAATGAGGAAAATCGCGGATGCCGTAAGGGTCAGGCTCCAGAGAATTTTCATGAAGAGGTCCAAAGACTCCCACCAGGATGCTATCATCTTTGCAAAAATTTAAATGTTTTCTGCAAAGATAAAAATATTTATTGATTTACAATAAAAATTTAAGGTTTTTTCTTTCTATTGAACACAGATGTTCCCGCAGGCTTTATCCTTGCTGACAAGTTTTCCTGCAGGGGAAGTGTTGTGGCAGGCTCTGATATCGCAGTCACAAACTCCTTCGAGGCGCAGGGCCGGGCGGGAGTCCGGTTTACGGGCGACGACTATGATATTGGAAAGGGTCACACCTTCGGCATTGCGTACGAAAAAGCCGCAGCAGGGGTATGTGTCGCCGAACATTCTGTTCTCGGGATAGGCTTTGGGCGCATCAGGCAGTTCTATTCGGGCCATTTCTGCTGTTCCGCCGCCGGGATGAGACACGACCATATTGTCAATAGAAACATTGCGGACTTTGAGTCCCTCGCAGGCAGTGATGGAGCTGGACATGAAACTCTCGCTGACGGCAGTGATATTGCTGATGGAGATGTTCTGCAGGCAGGTTTCCCCATTGAGTGGAATTCCGCCCCGGCGGAATCGTCCGCCAAGACGTATGACAATGGGGGTCTGGACATCCTTCATAGTCACATTTGACACTGAAACACCGTCTATCTGCCCGCCGTCAACCATCTCAATGGCAATGCCGGAGATGACGGTCTTCGGGGCGGTGATATGATGCAGGCGCTCCTGCCAGTGACGGATATTGTCTTCGGCCGCGCTATGAATGACAAGGTTGGAAATGGATATGTTCCTGTATCCTCCGATTGAGGAGGTGCCGAACTTCACGCCGTTGCAGTTTGATGCTGCGATGCAGTTGGATATCACGATGTTCTCGCAGGGTTGCGCATGGTCGCTCTTGAGACAGATGGCATCGTCCTCATTGTCGAAGACACAGTCGCAGACAATCACGTCGCGGCTGTCGATGTCGATACCGTCATTATTGAAATTGCAGTGGGAATACACCTTCTCCCCACGGATGAAGACATGCTCGCATTCTTCGTAGTGCTGGGCCCAGTATGCGGAGTTTCTCAATGTGATGTCCTGTACGGAGACATTGGAGCATTGGGCGAAATATAGGATTTTCGGCCTGAACGGCTTTCCAGGACCGTCGTTGCCAAGCTGGAAGTTCTCGTGCTCTCCCTGACCGTGGATAGTGCCACGGCCTACTATTGCTATGTTCTCGGCACCCTTTGCCCATATCAGGGCGCAGGACTGGTTGAATGTCCCGCCCGGATAGGGAAAAGCGTCTTTATAATCTTCAAGATTGGTGGATCCCTTCAGAATGGCACCCGCTTCGATATGCAAAGTGATGTTGGATTTCATCCTGATCGGGCGGATGAGATATTCCCCTGAAGGAAAAGTGATTTCACCGCCGCCGATGGCATAGCAGCTGTCGATGGCACTCTGCACGACTTCGGTGTTGTCTGTCACCCCGTCCCCGACGGCACCGATTGTCGTGATATCGACAGCGAAGGCCTTTATACAAATCAAGGATAAGGCAAGCAATATAGGTTTTTTCATCGTATGCAAATGTTAATGTTGTTGGCGGAGACCTTCACGGGAATTTCCACAAGTCCCGGATATGGAGAATTGAAGGAAACCGCTTTCCCGCCCACAGTGACGATTGAGGGGGTCTTCGAAAGGCAGACGAGCACACTGGCGCTCTGTCCCACGGCATCCTTGTCGAATCGCAGTGTCGCCTTCAGCGAGTCGCAGGACTCGCTCCAGAGAGAAGATGCCACCAGGGCGTTGAAGCCGCAGGAGATTGTCCCGGGCTTGAAATAGGCGCAGAACCAGTTCACCATAGGAGAAGAAAGGCCGGAGAAGTTATGCCAGCCTCCGCCGCGTCCGCTGTCAATCATGAAATGTTCGTAGCAGTTATATGAATCCCGGCACTCGCTGTCCCATTTTTCAAGGGCTTTGAATGCTATCTGGCGAGCCCTCTCGGGAAGCCCGAGGTCCAGCATTGTCTTCCATAGTATCATCTGGTGCGGCATCCATACAGTGCCGTTCCAGTAGCCGTCTATGCGATAGTACGGGGCGCTCCGGTCAACGGTCGTGATGCCGCAGTCACTCCAGAGTTCTCCCTCTGTGAAGATATGTGACAACATCTCTTCCTTCTGGGCCTCGCTGCCGATACCGGCAACAAGCGGTGTCACTCCGTCCAATCCCATATTGTAGTTCACTCCGTCGGAGGTTCTGTAAAGTCCTTCAACCTTTCCGCCGGCGTCGTGAAGCACATAGCCGAAATAGCCGCTCTGAGGGTCCCATGCGTTGGAAAGTATAGCAGAAGACATCCTTTTTATATCTGCATCCAACTCGCGTACATCCGCCTTTTTCCCAAGATGTGAGGCCATGAGCCGGAGAATCTTCGCACAGCGGATATAGTAGGCTGTCGAAACCATCGGAGCGGTCCTGTCCCGCAGCGGAAGGTCATGGCGCTGTGCCTGCTGCGGGGCGTAGTCGTCCCATCCCCCCGAGTTGTAGAATATTTTCCATGTCTGCACGAGGCCGGACGGCATACGGAAATCAGGTCCCGACATATAGGCATAGAAGCGTTTGAGTCGGGGATAGATTTCTTCAAGGACGGCAGGGTCGCTGCCAAGGCGGGTCCACACATCCGGCATAGCGAGAATCTGGGTCGCAAGCGGGGTGCCGTGATGCACGAACGGGGCCTTTTCGGCAGGCTCGGTAGTGTACTGTCGGATAATTTCATAGCCGCGGTAAGGGTCGATTTCAGCCATTCCCCAGCCGATGAAGCCGCAGTCCCAGGTGTAGAGACTGTTCCAATGTTTTCCGGGGCAGAAATGGCGGATGGGCTCGCCCATCGCATCTATGGGATACACCACATTTGTCAGAAGTGTGGCTTCTATAAGTTGCTCTCCGAAGGCATATGTGCCGGCCTGAGGAAGGAAATTCCTTTCCGGAACAGCACCCGCCCCGGCAGAGCTGAAATCAAGCCCGGCGAGAGCTTCCCGAGCGGAATCATGGCATCCGATAATCTGGACTATTGTCGTGTCCGACTGCGGTGCAAGGGTAATCGGACGCAGGAAATTCGCCGTGTAACAGCCCTTCTTGTCCCCGTAGAAATCCTTGCGCACATGGTCGTGGACCTGATACGGAAGCAGGTCCTCGAGACGCCCGGTGAAAAAACGCCTTACTTCGCTGTAGGGATAATCCCAGGCGATGGTATAGTATTTCCCTATACCCGGATATTTGAGAATGATGCCGCCATCCCCGAGGGCGGTCTGCTCTGCGATGAAATCGGAATCTCCAGTCTTACGGCTGAAGAGCTGAAGACTCACGTTCTGATTCATCGGAGTGTTGTTCACGATATGACAGGCCACTGTCACCATGGTAGAGTCATGGATTCTGTATGTCACATCCACATACAGACGGTCCTTCCACTCGATTTCGTGGCGGTAGGTGATTTCCCTCATATCGGGGCTGACCTTCCAGGGATGCACATCTGTCTCGAACAGCGTGCAGGGCACCTTAACAGCCCTTCTGTAGATGCCCGGCACAACACCGAACTCCACCATCTTTCCCGACTGGATGCTGTCTATGTGGGCTATTCCGTAGTATTCTTTCGAATACGGACCCCATTTCCCTAGCGACTTTATGTCATGGGAAGCCTCCGGAACCGAATATTCCGGCCCGAAATCGGCGCGGCATGGCAGCGTCACGAGAGCTGCCAGCAGGATGATAAGTGGAGAAGAGTTTTTCACTATTCGTAGTTAAATGTAAACCAGCGGATAAAAGCTCTGCTGGGGAACCGTACGACTACACTCTCCCCGACTTTGCTTCCGGTTATGTCCCAGCACCAGTATGCATCCGGAGTCATCTCCATCTCTTCCTGGAGGCTGTTGATGAGGATAGTCTTGTCTGCATTTGCCGCCTTCGCCCATTGGTTGACGGAAACACGGTGCGGCTCTCCGCCCTTGAGAATATTCCCTTCGGTATCTGTGATGGAAATAGTATTCACCTGAGTACTTGAGCCGTTGCAGAATTCGAATCTGGATACTTTCTTGCCCTCTATCCCCGGGATGACTATATATGCTCCGGTCGGGCTGCTGTTGGAGCCCAGAAGGAAACCCGTCTCGTTGTACGAGAAGTTGCCGGTGGATGTGCCTGTGGCATCCTTTGCGTTGCTCTGGAAATCCAGAACAAGACGCTGCGAACTGATTAAGGGATTGATTGCACTCAAAGTGTAGAGGCCGAAAACTCCATTGTTGAGCTTCTCGACAAAGGGCCAGCATCTGTACTTGGTGTCCCTGCTGTAGCCATCGGGATAAATTCTGTAGAAGACAGGATAATGGGGAACTTTGTTCTGAATCCATTCAACCCGTCCGGTTGTATCCGCGACAGTTATCGACACCCCGATTCTGCGGTCGGACGACTGCTCGTATTTCGGGAAGGTCACAGTGATAATCTGATCGCTGCCGGCGCTGCCGCTTGCAGGCTCGACAGTCACACCTTCATCACCCTTGACGCTCCATGCGGTTCCGGCATTGAAAATATACGTTGCCTTGTAGCCGTAGCAGGGGATGCTGCCGACAACACCGTCCTTGGAAGGATCCGGATTTACCGGTCCGGGAGGAATCGGCCCGTCGGATGTGATGGAATACGGATTCTGTACTGCGTCGTGGGCAAACTTGCGGCACATAGTGGCAAGGTTGGCTCCAACGGACATAGGATAGTAGCCGTTCTCCCTCACGTCCAGACCGGTTATCGCCTCGAACCATGTGCAGGCGGCAGTGTAGCGGCCGTAAGTCTTTTCGAGATGGCCCCAGTCGCGGTTGAAGGTATCTCCGAGGGCGGTTGTCCTTCCGTTCTGAATGGCAGTACCTGTCGGGATTATGATGTCCAGTCCGGACTTCTGCTTGAGAGTCCTTGCGCAGTCCACGCAGGCTTTGTACATTGTCATCTGGTCATTGCCGTAATAGGCAAAGTAACTTGTGCCGGGCTCGACCGGAAAGGCCCAGTTGAGCTGATAGCCGACTTTGTAGGTCCCTTTTTCAAGGAATCTGCCGACATAGTTCACCAGACTGTCAAGATACGGGTAGTGGGTGTCCACCAGACCGTAGTAGCCGTGTCCCTGCTGGAAGATGACATAATTCCAAGGTTCGTCCTTAAGGATATATTCGATTGAGACATTGGCCGTTGTGGTCTTCTGCCCGTCCACGATTTTCCGGTAGGAGTTGGTGTTCTTCTTGTCAGTCGAAATTTCGTTTTTCCAATGGGTCTCAAGGGTGCATCCGCCTATGTAGCAGTTTGCTGTCACCGCTTTGATTCCGGCGCTGTCGAGCAGTTCGTAGAGGTTCTGCTCGACTGCGTCTTCGGTAAATGAATTTCCTATGGCGAGTATCCTCAGGACCTCAGGTTTCTGAGGTCCCGGGGGTTGCGGATCTTCTTTTGAAGGATCGACAGGTGCTGCCGGCGTCTTCCCGCAAGCGGAGAAAGACAGCAGCGTCACGAGACACGCCAGCAGATATGCAGTTATTCTTGTTTTGTTCATATTACTATTCATATTTGTTCATATTACTATTCATAATAGAGGGTTATCCATCGGACAGTGGCTCTAGACCCGAATTGGATGGAATATGGCGTATTGGCAGCCGTACTCCTGAGTTTGAAACAATGGTAACAGCCGGGATCCTTCGTCAGTTCCTCCTTTATGCTTGAAGGGGCGGCCTTCGCAAGTCCGATTGAGTTTATTTCAGGGATGAAAGTCTCGCCTCCCAGCAGTTCGCTTCCGGCAGAATTCACAACTGCCGTTGTGACGCACTGCCCCTGGCTGACAGGACAGAGGAACACCTCAACCTTGACAAGTTTCCTGCCCGGAATTGCAGGCAGGTCGATGTTTCCCCCCTTCCCGTTTCCGGCGATGCCGACAAGCAGCCCATTGTGGGCATAACAGAGATAGAATTGTCCCTCTCCTCTCGGGCGGAAACCGACCTGTACATTGTTCGGGCACACCGCACGGTTCAGCGCCGTGAGCGTGTACGTGCCGGGCTCGTCGTTCCTCAACTGTTCCTTGAACAGGGTTGGCCAGGTTCTGAATGTCATCTCCCGGGAAAATTCGTCCGGATATGTGCGGAACACCATTTCATAGTCAGCGGCGCGTTCCTGCGTAACGACAAGAGTAGCGTCATCATATCCCTTCGAAGATATGACCAACGTGACACTTCTGCGCGATTTTGATTCGTTGGGCATAAAATGAAGCACAACGCTGCCATCACCGGATTTTCCGCTCTTGGGGGAAAGCATTGCGATGCCCTTTTCCTTTACGGATGCCTTCCAGGGGCCGGCAGCCTTGAATTTTATGCTGTAATCCCAACCGTAAGCAGAAATATCAACAGAGGCGGAAGTCTTGAAAGTGGCGGCAGGATTGCCCTGGACCTGGGTTGTCACGGGTCCCTGCTGTTTTTCTTCAGCCTTCTCAGACGCTCCGCTGGCGTCCGCATCGGTCGGAACATTGTCCCAGTCGTCCGTACGGAACGAGAATGCAGGCATACCGTAGTTATTGTAAAGCCCGCCGACGCACCAGTTCCTAAAGCAGTACCTGACAGCTTCCGGGGACTCTACCAGAGGGCTGGAAACCTCAACGAACTTTCCTTTCGTCACATAGGCATCAGCTTTGTGGAAGATCTTGTCGGCACCGGCAATCTCGAAGCCGGGAACATTGATTCCGAGCGGAGCAAGTCCCATTGCATCCACGTCAAAGAGGACAAGGGCTTTCCCGTCACGGAACTCGACGCTGCGGTACCTGGGAGCGTCAGATGGGATGGCGTCTAGGCCATAATCCCTGTTTAATGCAAGCATAGCCAGACGACGTCCCACATCCTTCTTGCGGGACGGGTGTATTACGTTCTCCGCCCCGATGTCACAGGTCTCAACCATACCGCTGTGGGGAATACTGTAAAGACTCTTCCGTTGGGCTTCGACGAAATATCCCCGCACCCAGTCGTTGGGTTTCCCATAGGGATACGGGGCTATCCCGACGAAATAGAACGGAGCATCCGGCACACGGAACTTCTCGCGCATCATGTTTGAATAGGCAGTCTGGAGTCGTATATACTGCTCCGGTCTGCCCCTGTTAGCCTCTCCCTGGTACCAGATGAATCCCTTGAAGGTGTAAGGAGCAAGAGGAGCGACCTGGCCATTGTAAAGGAGGCAGGGATCCTGGTGCTCGCGTTTCACCTCGGCAGTGCCGTCAAGGTGGTCGGTGCGGAACTCAGGAAATCCGGATTCAATGACCTCGCGGCTGAGCCAGGTCTGTATCGTGCTTCCTCCCCAGGAGCTGACAACTATGCCCACGGGAATGTCCAATGCTGACTGAAGCGCATCGGCGAAGAAATAGGCCGTAGCGCTTGTTTCGGCTACGGAAGACGGATCGTGTTCGCGCCATCCGCCGACGCTCGAGTCCAGTTCCGTCAGCGATGATTTCTTCCGTATATTGCATATACGAAGTTTCCGGGAGGGCTGGGCGCCGATGATGGCATCCGCCGCCCCGTCAACCGGCTGTGAGCCATAGCCCTTGACCGGCATTTCCATATTGGACTGCCCGGACGCAAACCACACCTCACCGACAAGGATGTTATGAAGGACGGTATCCACTCCGTCGTTCAATACGATTTCGTATGGGCCGCCGGCATCCGGAGTGGCAACGCCTGCCTGCCATTTGCCGTCAGGTCCGGCAGTCACGGAGGTGACGGTATCCGCCCAAGACGGCTTTACCGTCACCTTCGAACCGGGTGTAGCAGTTCCCCATAAAGCAACCGTAGTGTTTCTCTGCAGCACCATGTTGTCCCCGATAAGAGACGGCAGTCCTATCGTCGCATTGGAAGATACGGAGAAGATGGTGCAGAAAATTAAAAACAGAATGGATTTCTTCATAGGATTCATCTGTTATTCATAGTAGAACGTGAACCAGCGAATTTGTACGCGGCTGTTGAAATTGAGTCTGTATGCTGTATTGACAGCCGTCGAGGCTTTCACATCGAAGCAAACATAACTGTCGAATGAATTGGTAAGTTCGTACTGGATGCTGGGAATCTCTGTTTTGGCTTGGGATACCGTGTTGGGTTTGGGAGATATTTCATCCGTCAATCTTGAGGAGCCGTCGGCTGTCTTTATAGAGAGCTTGCTGCCTTGACTTGTTGAAGAATGTCCAGTGAAGGCTTCTACTTTCACAAGTTTCTTTCCTGAAACAGCAGGGAAAATCACATAGCCACCCTTCCCTGAACCGGAAGTACCGATAAGGAATCCAACTTCGTTAAATCCAAAGTTTCCGCTGGTGCTATTGTCACCAAAATACAATTTAATATTGGAATCCGCTTTCAAAGTGTATTCATTATTTATACCAGTTTCAACCTTTTCAACAAAGTTGCCGCCGAAATTATAGTAATTGGAATTCTTTCCGTATATATCCGGATACTTCCTGAAGATAATTTCATAATCCGCCTTTCTCTCCTGGGTGAAGGCGAGGGTGGCGTTGTCGAAGCCCTCGCTTGCAATCACAACAGTGATGGTGCGGCGGGAAGTAGTTGTATTCTGTGCAAAAGAAACATCAATGCTGGCATCTCCTGCGGAACCGGAGGCGACAGCGATTGTGGCGACACCGGATTCCTTGATGGATGCTGTCCATGCACCGGCTGCGGTGAACTCGACCTTCTTGGTGTAACCGAATGCTGAAATCATCTCGGTGGCAGAGGTCTTGAACTCGGCAGCGGGATCGCCCTGGGGAACAACGAGATGGCTTTCGATGGCACCGATAGTGGCCACATAGCCGGGGGCGGTGGTAATGGAAGGTGTGGTGGCTTTTCCGAGACTCTCACCGGAAGCATTGAAGGCTTCGATGGTGAATGTTCCGGTAATTCCGGGAATTACCGGGATGTAATATGTGCCGGCCTTACCACCGGTGTGGAATGTCTCATTTTTATAATTTGTTATTTCACCTTGTTTCTCTTCGAAAACCTTGGTGGCGAAAGTATAGACATACTTGCTTCCGAAGGCCTTCTCATTGCTTGAGGTGACCACAAACTTGTCGATGGCGGTATTTGATACAGTCAGTTTGATAAGGCTCAGAACCGGTGAAAGGGAAAGGGACGTGGCGCTGACAGCAGCGGTTCCCGCGATGCAGTTGACATTGTTGAATGTCCAGTCTTCAGCAGACCACTCCTGGGGCAGACTGATGTTGACCTTGCCGGCAGAAGAACTGTACCAGCCAATACGACCCATCTTCGGATCTCCCATTCTGATGGCATAGATATTCTTGACATCATCGCCATAAGTGAGAGTGAATGTTCCTGTGGCTCCTGTAGTGGAGGTTGTGATGTTTTTTCCGGCCTTGTCTGCGCCGTCATACTGGAACTGGAGACGGTCTCCGGTCTCCCATGTTACAGTACCAACTTTGTCATTGAAGGAAATGGCGGTTTTGGTGGGCTCTACTGATGCAGTGTAAGTCTTGGTAATCAGAGAATCGTTGATGGGCTCCGCTTTCTGGCAGGAGAGAGCTGCGGTGGCAATTACCACAGAGGCAGCAAAGAATAATTTGGTTGCTTTCATAGTCGTAATTGTGTTTACCAGATGATTTCTTCCTCAGTGTATGGAGTGATGCTTGTACCCCAGTCGGAGGCACAGATGATTTGCTGCTCGAAAGCGGAAACCTTTCCGCAATCAGGCTTTTGGTAGTGTTTTTTAGTCATAATGATTATTATTGATTATAGAATTTTTTCAGAATCGAGAGAAATATCCTTGCAGTCGAAATACTGCAGGAAGAGAGGTGAGACACTTCCTGTGCAGCGCATCTCGTAACCTCGGAAATCGGTGACATCATCGAGAACCACCGCAGGCCTCTGGTCAATCTTTCGGTTGGTGATGCGGAAATTTTCGACAAGGATGTTGTCGGCGTGCCGCACGAAAAGACCGCAGGCGGGGTTGAAAAGGCCGTACATCCTGTTCTCGGGATAGGCCTTCTCATTCTCGCGGAGTCTTCCGGCCATGGGTTTCTCGCCCCCGGCGTGCTGGACAGTGATATCGCGCAGAGTCACATCTGTAATTCTGGAATCCTTGATTCCGGTTATCATACAGGGAAGGATACCCTCGCAGACCGCTGTGATATTGCTGATATGAATGTCGCGCATAGTGCCGATACCGTGACGGGAATTCACGCAGAGGAAAATCGGAGTGATAATTCCCTCCATGGTGATATTGTTCACTACAATGTGCTCCACGAGTCCTCCGTCCACACTTTCGATGGAAATTCCTCCGAGCCCTGTCTTGGTCCCGGGAGCGATGCCACGGTAGAATTTGGTGGAATCAGCCCAGTCCCAATGAAACATCTCGGGCGGACGTTTGATGACACAGTTGCTTATCGCCACATTGCGGAAGCCGGCCACACTTGCGGTGCCGAACTTGATGGGATTGCAGTTGGAGGAAATCACGCAGTTTGTCACAACTATGTTCTCCGGCATGAAATCAGCCGAATTGCTCTTGAGACATATTCCGTCGTCGAGGGCGTCGATAAGACAATTTGCAATCCTGACATTTTTCGCATCAATATCAATACCGTCATTATTATAGAAATGTGTGCTGTTGATTGTGATTCCATCCACAAGAACACCGTCGCACTTGACGAAGCGGAGAGTCCAGAAGGCGGCGTTCACAAGATGCACTTCCTTGACAGTGACATCCTTGCAGCCGTCGAACAGTACCAGATACGGTCTTTTGCCGTCGCTGTTGGTGAGTCCCTGGTTATTGAACTCGGGAGTGTTGCTCTGGCCGTCAATAGTGCCGGGACCGAGAATACGGGCTCCCTTGATGTTGAGAGCTGCGACAAGGGCGCGGCGCGGATAGATATCCTTATTGGTGACATCGGTGCTGCCTTTGATTACTGCACCGTGCTCAAGGTACAAATCGACATTGTCCCGGAGATAGAAGGTCCCGCAGAGGTAGGTGCCCTTGGGGACCACCACTCTTCCGCCGCCGTTGTCGGCGCAAATGTCAATGGCTTCCTGAATGGATTTGGTGTCGAGGACCTTGCCCTTTCCCGTGGCTCCGTACTTCATGACATCGAAGTCCCTGGCCTGGGATGGGATGAGGGCTGCGAGAAGCCCGATACACAAAAGAATCTTTTTCTTCATTATTGCAATAGTGTGAATGTTGTAGTGAATGTGGTCTCGACCCCGCCCGGAATCTGGCAGTTGAAATCAATTGCGCGGGCGTTGGCCGACTCGTAGGTGTTGTCCGGTTTGATGACCCTGGAGACAGGTGTGATTTTCAGGGACGGGTCGCTGCACTCGATGTGCACCTCGAGCCGTTTGTCGTCCTTGACAAGTTGGATGGTATTGGAATCCTTGATTATCGCCGTGGTATTCTTGTCATTGGGGGCAGTGAAGGTATATTTCACACTCTGGGTCGGCTTGACCTTGTCAACCACCTCAAGAACACCCGTCGATTTCATGAGGGATGCCTTTCTGGAAACCGAAGTTGCTTTTGCAAAGAGGGGGCTCAGGTTCATCAGAACTCCCCGGCGCTCGGAATCGTCATGGACGGAAAGAATGCTGGCTTTCCCGGCCACAAGGTATCTCTCGTCATCCAGCCTCAGACCGCTATGAGAGGAATTGCAGTACGCAAGGACATCCCATCTCGGGGAATCCTGTGCGAGGCTGCCCTGGTCTATTCCGGCGTTGACAAGGGCTGTGTAGCTCTCGCCACCGAGGTCTATCACCCAGCGTACGCCGCCGACCTCATACACGAAGGAACCTCCATCCATATGGGCGTGGCTGGTATTGGCGAAACCGCCCTTGATGGCGAACCATGCAGCCTGGGGATTGCTCCAGCTCAGTCGTGTCGAATATACAGGTGTGGTTCCCTTCCCGTACCATGTCAGTTCAGTTGGCGGATTTATGGTGGTGAGAGTCATATTCTTGGCAAAGCAGAGGGCCAGCGGCAAAAGTCTGTTGGTCTGCTTGAAATCATCCTTGATGGCCTTGAGTTCCCACCAAAGGAGGTTTGTATTCTTCTGCCACTGGGCGAAGTAGAACTGGGCTACTTCGAGGTCGCACTCGGATCCTCCGTCATTGTAGTTGAAATAATCTCCGCTCGGGCCCTTCATGTGGAGGAGGAAATGCGGAGTCTGCAGGAAACCGTTACCCCCATAATAGGGCACGATGCCGTTGGTCTCCATAGCATAGTTCAGGAGAGCCTGCCAACTTGTACCGTAGGACCAGTATCCCGTACCTTCCATATAGTTGCCGTCGGGGTCGTATCCGTCCACCGCGACCTTGACGGAAGCTGCCATAAGCGGCATCACCTCGTTGCATTTTTCGGGAATGAGGTTTCTCAGCACCATTGCGGCAAGGTACAGACCTGTGCTGCAAACCTGGTTGCGGTTGTTGTTGACCTGATACCACCACCTGGTCACGTTCTTTTTGTCGTAGAATGTATCGAGGGCGTAGTGCTCGAGGGCCTGCTCACATAGTGCGCGTATATCTTCGTCGAGAGCCGAGTAGAGCCAGTCGTAGGCGATTGCCACTCCGGTGGCCATCTCACCCATATCCAGATAATGCGCCGGATGCCAATCGGGGAAGGTGCAGACGGCTTTGAGTTCGGTCTGCGCCGCCTCCAGATACTTCTTGTCGAGAGTCATCCTGTAGGCATAGGAGAAGGACAGAAGATAGTTGAGCGCTGCGCGGCTGACATAGAGAAGCTGTTCCCGCACTCCTCCTGTGCTGATATTATATACCGAAGGTATGTCGGATATGTAGCCGTCAGCCCTGTTGATAATCTTTGTATGGAGATTGCGCAGGTCCTGATTTTCTTCGATTCTCTTCTCGATGAGAGCCTCCTCGCCCCCTTTGAGGAAGAGAAGCGGATGAATAGTGAAAATGACGCTGAGTTTCCCTATGTCGTTGATACCTGGCTGGATTCCGTTGGTAAGGCGCACGATATATGGATTTGTCCCGCCGTCGAAAGTCACGCTGATACTTTCCGCCTGGGGGTCCGGCACGCAGCTGACATAATAGGTACCGGAGTTGTCTGGGTCGATGCCGCTGACTCTGATAGTCTTGGACTTGGATGATGTGGATGTCAGGGCTCCCGTCTTGACATCAATCTTCACCGGTCCGCACAGTGAACGCTGAGACGTGATACTCAGTTCCCTTGTTCCGGATTTCTCCGGGACGCTGAATTTCAGGACAGCGGCATTCGGATACACCTCGAAATAATCTTTTTCGACAGCGCTTCCGAACAGCAGCATGCTGCCCAGATTTCCGTTCTGACTCTCGGAAATCGTGGTACGGATGGTATTCCCTTCTATCGCGGCGTCTGCGTCATAGGGACTCAGGGCATACAGGAGGACATCCGTCTCGTGTTTCTTGCCGTCGAAGCCGACACTGCGCCCCCTGTCCGTGGCCACAAAGGCCGAAGGTGTCTGCTCTTCGGAAGAGAAGATGCTGACTTTGTCTTTCCTTGTCCATGCGAAGGAGGAGATTCCGTTCATCTCGACTTTCGTGCTGCGGATGGCGATTTCAACATAGGCATCAACTATCGTCGTGTCTATCTGCACCGGATTCGGATCCGTGTGAAGATTGCCTTTGCATGAGCACAAGAGCGTCAGGCAAAGGGAGGACAATATGATTGCTATTCTGTTTCTCATTGGTTAATTCCAAGTATAATCGTTCTGATCAAGGTATGAAATCGCGGTGTTGTAGCGCATTTCCATTTCCGGGAATTCACAGATGATGCTCTGGCGGCATTTTTGTATGGTATCCGGGGCCAGCTTGCCGTAATAGACAGTGGACCAGTAGCCCTGTTGACTGGCGTCGTTTGCCCAGAAGTCAGCCTGCTCGGGAGCCTGGAGATGGGCGTTGACAGGAATACATATATGTTCGAGCATGAACTTGGCCCCTCTTCTGTGAGTGTCGAAATATTCATGGCCTTCTCCGCACAGTTCGAAATGTCTCTCCCACATAATCGCATCGATAAGTTCATCCTTGTTGGCGAAGCGGCCTTCTTCCCATTTCGGATATTCCGAAACAGGCATCTGGTCCCCGACGGACTTGCGCGCCCTTTCGTGGAGGACTTCGATGTATCCGAGAGCGTCTTGCCACTTGGTATCGGCAGGGCCTTCGCAAAGTGCCGCACAAGCCTCGGCGGCATTCAGGAATACCTCGGCATACCTCATCATATAGAAGTCGGCATCGCCTGTGGAGGCGTTGAAAGACGGACAGAGATACTTGCGGAAGTATGGCATGAAGCTGGTCGCGTCGTGAGACAGCACTCTGGCGGCAGCAGGATAGACCTCCTGCGTCATCTGGGTATCCTGACGGAGATAGCCGTTATGGATAAATGTAATGTCGAAACGGGGGTCCTTGCAGGAAACATAGATATTGTCATTTTTCCCGACAGAAGTTCCTTTGGTTCCGCCGTAAGTCTCGGCCCATTTCTGGTACAGGAAACGCGAGGGACGGAATTTGCCCCAGTTGGAGTTGGCCGTTTCAGTGTTGGCTGTTCCTTCGGGGAAGGGAGGCAGGGACCACAGGGAGATAAGGGGACCGGTGACCTTGTCGTTGCACTGAAGGCAGAATATGCGCTCCTTCAGAGTCCAGTCTTCCGGCTCGCTCCAGCGGAAAAGTTTGGCGTAGTGGTCCGCGAGCATATATGTGCCGGAATTGATGACGCTTTCACAGGCTTCGAGAGCCGCTCTCCAGGCGCTCTTGGCATTGGGAATATCGAGATCGGGGTTTTCGTCCGAGAAATCAGGCTCGCGCCCTTCCTTCTTGTAGTCGAAGAACTGGTACTGTTTGAATTCCATCAGACAGGCAATCTGGATATAGACTGAAGACTTGTAGGCGGTTGCCGCCCATTTGTTCACACGGCCGTTACCGACTCCACCTATCTGCTCCGCCCTGCCAGCATCGCGCATGTGCTTCTCGGCCCAGATAAGGTCCGAGAGTATCTGCTTGTAAACTTTCTGATACGGAGCTCTGGGTAAATACACGTCATCCTGAGATGTTGCCGGATGAAGCCACAGTGGAACATCACCGTAGATGCGCACCAGAGTGAAGTAAAGGACGGCTCTGAGGAACCTCGCCTCGCCTTCTATCTCGTCTTTATAGGACTGCGCCACAGGGCTGCCCGGCAGATTGTCTATCAGTATATTGCACTTGTTCACTCCGATATAGAGGTTGGTGTAGAGATTGTACATATAGACCCTGTTGGTATATTTCGTGAGATTCACGATGCTCAGGGTACCGTTGTCCTGGAGGTTCTTTCCGGCTGCGGCAATATAAGATGCGGTATGGATTTCTTCCTGCATGTGTCCCATGTAGAGCTTCACATCGCCCAGCATTCTGTAGCATCCGATAATCTGGCTTTCCAACGCTTCCTCGGTGCCGTATGCCGTCTGAGTGGAGACTGAAGTCTCGGGGTGCTCTCTCAGAAGGTAGTCGCAGCCGGAAATTGTCAGGGCCGCAGCCGCAATGATGAGTATGATTGATTTTTTCATATCCTTCTAGAAAGTGAATTTAATGTCGAAACTATATGTTCTTGCCGCGGGATATGAACCCACGTCGCAACCCATTCTCTTGATGTCGGTTCCGAAGCTGTTCACATCCGGATCCCATCCCGAGTACTTTGTCCACACCACCAGGTTCCCGCCGGTGAAGCCGACATTGATGCCGCGCAGAATGGCTTTCTCCTTTTTCTTGAGGGGAATATCATAGGAAATGTTCACGGAAGCGAGTCTCAGATACGATCCATCCTCGACCCAGCGGTCAGAGATGAACTTGGAATCGAAAGCATTGGAACCGGTGAGGGACGGATACTTCGCCCCGGGATTCCCGGGAGTCCAGGCATCGTAGTAGCGTGCACGGAGTATGTTGTGTCCGAGGGAATAGCGGTTGTTGGTGTAGGTGTTGGTGATTCCGATATTATTGATATTGATTATGTCGTTGCCCTTCGAGCCCACGAAACTCAAGTTGAGACTCAGTTTCTTGTATGTCAGCGACGCTCCGAAGCCGTATGTGAAATCCGGATTGGGATCGCCGATGATGGCCCTGTCCTCAATGTCGATTATTCCGTTGCCGTCGAGATCACGGTAGTGGATGGCACCGGCAGGGGCTCCGTCTTCGATGGCCTGGTCGTTGGACGGGAACTTCCCTGCTTCATCTTCCTGGACTATGCCGTCGGTTACAAGACCGTAGAAAAGGCCCATCGGCTTTCCTTCTATGAAGATATTGGCGTTGTAAGTCGCAGTGCCTCCGGAGCCCACTGTGTTTCCGGAGAAGTACTTGCACTCAACCGGCTCTTTGTTCGGATCGAGGAATATCTTCTTGGTCTCACCGTCGGAACCTATCGACACAATTGTGTTCTTATTGAAGGAAATGTTTCCGTTAAGACTGAATTCGAAGTCCTTTATGCGGACCGGAGTCATCTCGGTGGAGAGTTCGATACCCTTGTTGTCAATGTTTCCTTCGTTGACCCAGACGCTCGTCCAGCCGCTGGAACCGGGGATGGTCTTGCTCTGGAGAAGGTCTCGGGTGAACTTGTCATAGAGATCGACTGTCAGGGCAAGCCTGCCCTGGAACATTCCGAAATCAAGTCCTGCATTCCACTGCTCGGTTGTCTCCCACTTGAGGGATGTGTTGGGAAGATTGCTGGGATAGAGCCCGACTATGGTCTGAGCCGGATTTGCGGGGTCGTGACTCGGGTAGAAAGTGCTTCCGTAAGTCTGGATAGTCCTGTAGGGACTCACAGACTGATTTCCGACACGGCCCCAGCCAAGGCGCAGTTTGAGGGCGGAGATGACATCCACATGGAACGATGGTTCCGGATTAGCTCTCCAGGCAAAGGCCGCAGAAGGGAAGTAGGCCCATTTGTTCGCTCCCTGGAACTTGGAGGACCCATCCGCACGGAAGGTCGCCGTGAGCACATAACGGTCACGGTAATTGTAGATGGCCCTCGCGAGGAAGGAGAGAGTGGCATAGGAACTTTCACCGTAGGACGTGCTTGTGTCAGGCGCAGAATTGATGGACAACTCCTTGTCTTTGTACTGGGCTATGTGCCAGCCCTGAAGGCTATAGACATGACCTGTGTAGCGGTAATAGGTTGCACCCGCAGTACCGCTGATGCTGTGGCCCTTGATTTTCTTGGCAAAGTTGAACATCGCATCGATGTTGTAGGAAATATCCACTCCTGTCGCTATTCCGGCAGTGGAACCCTCATCGGTGGATGTCATTCGGATGGACTTGAACTTGATACGTTCCGAGTCCCTGTAGTCACCGCCGAGGGTGAGCTTGAAATTCATCCATGGGGCTATCTTCACATCGGCGTAGAAACTCGGGGTGATACGGAAATCCTTTCTCCTGTTGGTCACATCGGAGAGCCATTTGTCAGGAGCAGCCTTGAATTCACCGTCGTCGTAGTCTGGATCATAGAGTTCCGTGTCGAATGAGGCAAGAGGACCGTATGGCTGATAGCTTATCATTGCAAGCATCATTGAAGTCGCTGCCGTGAGACGCCCGGCATTGGCTCCTTGTGTCAGACTTGAATGGACATAGGAAAGATTAGTCTTGGTACCTATGTTGAAGTTATTTGCAAGCCTCTTTTCAACATTGACCCTCAGAGTGTATTGCTGCACATCGGAGTTCTTCACGATACCCTGTTTGTTGGAATAACCGAATGAGAATGAATAGGATGTCTCCTTATTCTTCCCGCGAACAGATGCATAGTACCTCTGGCTGATGGCTGTTCTCATACTGAGATCCTGCCAATCTACAGGATAAGTCTTGGGCTCGAGCCTGTTGATCGGGTCATTATAGAATCGGGACAGGTCGGAGCCTTTGGCGCACATCATATCCACATATTCGTCGAATGAGAGCACATCGTATTTCTTGGTCCTTGTACCGATGTCTATACCCGCGCTGAAATTCACTGTAGGACGGTCCTTGGTGGCCGTCTTGGTAGTAATCAGTACAACTCCGTTGGCTCCGAGAGCACCGTAGATTGCGGTTGCAGAGGCGTCCTTGAGAATTTCCATCGAAGCAATATCCTGGGGGTTGAGTCCCATAAGTCCGTTCACCGCCTCATCGGATCCTTCATTGTCCGCACCTTTTGAAAGTACGGAAAGATTCTGAGTTGCGGAGTTGAGGATGATTCCGTCTATTACATAGAGCGGCTCGGTGCTGCCGTTGAAAGAGTTGAGACCGCGCACACGGATTGATACTCCGGCATCGGGAGAGGCATTATTGGAAAGCACCTGAACTCCAGCCGCATGGCCCTGGATGAGTTTGTCGAGACTGGAACTTCGTCCGGCTTCCTTCTCATCTATCTTGACTGATGTCACCGAACCGGTGAGGTCGCTTCTTCTCATTGCGCCATAGCCGACAGCCACGGCTTCTTCAAGAACCTCGGTATCTTCCGAAAGTACGATATCTATGACGCGTCTCCCTCCAACATCGACAGTCTGCTCAGCGTAGCCGAGGCTGGAGACGACCAGTTTTGCCGTTTTCCCGTCCTGCGGAAGGCCTACCGAGTAGTTTCCATCAAGGTCGGAAATGACACCGGCTTTGGAGCCGTATATCAATACAGCCGCTCCCGGTACAGGCTGTCCTGTGGAATCCGTGATTTTTCCACTCACTGTAAGACTTTGGGCGTTGGCCGCAAAAAGAGTCAGAAGTGAAAGCAATATTGATGCTGCTATTCTGTTTTTCATTGGGAAGCGGTTCTAAAATTTTGCACTTACACCTACGACAATGCTTTTCTGCACAGGAAAACTGCCGTAATCGATTCCGGAAGAAAGAGTAGATGAGCCGAAACAGTTGACCGCCGGGTTCCAGCCTTTGTAGGAACTTATGGTCAAAAGGTCAAGCGCACTCAAAGTCAGTTTCACTTCCTTGATTTTCAGATTCTTCTTGATGGGAAGGAGGTATGATGCGCTGATTCTGGAAAGTCTGAGCCAATCTCCCTTCTCAAGATTATTGCGGGAAATCACAGGTGTCTCTTCCCCTACAGGATAGAGAGAATTCAGATTCATTATGTCAAATCCTGCAGCTCCCGTTGCAAGCAAGTCGATGCTGAAACCTTTCACAGTGAATTCAGCCCCGAATCCGCCATGGACCTTCGGGAAGGGGTTTCCGATAATCTGCTTGTCCTCTTCCTTTATTTTCCCGTCTCCTGTGACATCCAGCAGAGAGCCGTCAGGACCGGTCTCGACACCGACAAGACTGCCGACGGGATATCCGACCGCATTCATATTGCAGTAGATTTCCCGTCCTATTTTCTTTCCGTAAATATCACTGGCTGCGAGGGATATGACCGCATTCCGGCAGATGGCCACATTGGCATTCAACTTCAAGGACATGTCCCCTGTGCGCAGAACCATGGCACCGGCTTCGATTTCCCAGCCGGAATTGCCGAGTCGGCTCTTCTGCTCGGAGAGATTGGTTCTTGAAGACCGCTCCCAAAGTTTGCCGTTGGATTTTCCGAAACAGTAGGTCGAGAGGATGTCGTCAGTTGTCTTCACATAGCGGGTGAGCCTTATTTCATAGCGTCCCTGGCAGAAAGAGAGATTCAGCGATGCACTCAATTCGCGGCTGTCCAGACTGTTCAGCCCTTCATAGAATTCCTCCGTACCCTCTTCGGCAACCACATAGCCACCGGTCGTGTAGTTTCCGAGAAGACGGTATGGCACATACTGCCGGGATCCGGCGCGTCCGTAACCGAGGCTGGCCTTTACTGATGAAAGCACCTTTGAATCACTGAAAAATGTGTTCCGGATGTCCCACCACGCGTTGGCTCCTCCATAAACAGTAGGTTTCCAATCATCATAGCGGGGTGCCGCATCAAGACGGATATTCCCGTCCACTCCGACTTTGGAGGCCCAGTCATAAGAGAGCGTCAAGGCTGCAAAATACTGGTTGAGAGCCTGCTCGAAACGGTGGATGGGTCTTTCGCTGGATGCTATTGATATTCCCTTTGCGCGCAGTTCTTCCGTGAAGAAATCAGTGCCGGCAAGGGTGTTGAATGTATTGAGGGAATTCACAAGTCCTATTCCGAAATGAGCTTTTATCCCGTGTACTCCTGCAAAATAGCGTGAATAATTCAGCCCTGTTTCCAGATTGTATGAGAACATGCTTCCTATGAACTGGGATGCGGCGCTGTTGACTTCTTTACCGAAAGGGGTCTGACTGCCATACCATATACCCCTTCTCATATCCTCGTAATCGACTCCGAGGGTGGTCCGCCATTTGAGCGACTGCCCCAGATTCACATTCACCCACACGGAACTGATGACCCGGAAATCATTCGCCTTGTCATCATAACCCTGCAACCAGTCAGTGACGCTTCCCTGCCCGGGGTTCCGGGCCGCGAGCATAGTGGAACCTTCCCCGAAGTAAGAGGCTCCGAGGGCGGATACCATCTTGCCGATTGCAAGAGATGTGTTCATACCGATTGACACAAGCGGGTTTCCTGTGGATTCGAGAGAGACATTGAGTCCTCCGAAAGTATTGCCCGTCCCCTTCACCACAGCGTGATTGTCGCGCAGGAACGCTCCGATACTGTAAGTAGTGTTGGAGTTCGTACCGTGGACCCGCAGACTGTGATTGTGGTTTATGCCGGGTTTGAATTCATCGGCTTTGACAGAGGGGAAGCCCACTCCCACATTGGAAGTCCAGTCGAAACTCATAGGTGATGCCCCGGCTTTCTTCGTCTTGATGATGATGACACCGTTGGCACCAAGAGCTCCATAAAGGGCGGTGGCGCTGACATCTTTGATTACCTCTATGGATTCTATTTCCTCCGGATCCAGAAAGGCCATCATGTTGAGAGGTGTGGTATAACTCTTCTCGGGATGCTGATAGAACATATCCAGATTCTTGTTCATGGCGTTGCCGAGTATCACGCCGTCCACTATCCATAGGGGCTGGCTGTCACCACGCAGAGTATTCACGCCTCTGATGATGACGCTCTTTGAAGCATTGGGGTTCCCGTCCAGCGCGGAGACGCTGACACCAACCTCAGTGCCCTCTATTATATCCGCGGGAGAAAGAGCAAGCTGTTTTGCTCCGTCAGTCCCGGCATATAGGGCAGCGGCGGCTGTAAATGCAGCCAGTGCCGCTGCGAATATTCTTTTTTCCATACTATTCATAGGTCAGAGTCATCCAACGGATCATTATTCTCTGCCCGGTGTAGGCAAAGCGGTAGGATGTGCCGGGCTTGGTGTCCTTGAGAGTCCATTCGGAATAGGACTGGGGCTGCTCCTGCAACTCACTCTCGATAGAGACGCTGGGGATGTGCTTCTTATAACTTCCGTTCACATCCAGCAGGGCCTTTTCTCCACCGGTGAGAACCTTGTCATCCGAATCGGTGATGCTGGCATAGACCGCCTGGCTTTCATTGCCCACAAAGACCTCAACCTTCCTCAATGTCTTGCCTTCAATGGGCGGAAGATCCACAAATCCGCCGCTGGTTGTGTTGCCCAGAAGGAATCCGCACTGGTTGTAGCAGATGTTCCCGGACGGGCCGATCCAGTGGAAGAAGAAGGGGAAGTCGCCGTAGAAGGTCGTGTAGAGCTGGTCGTTGGTGTTGTTGATGAGAGTCTGCGAGAAGGGCCAGTTGCGGAAGCCAGAATCGTTGGAGTACTCGTCCGGATAAGTCCTGAACACAAGCGAAATCACCGAAAGTTTCTCCTGCTCGTAAGGAATAGTCACTCCCTGGCCGCCTTCCGGCTCCAGAATGAGACTGCCACTCCGGCGGAGATTATAGTCAGGATTTCCATCGAAACGTACACGGATGGTTTGAAGTCCGGCAGGGCCGCTTTCAGGAAGAACCGCCATGGTGATGTCTCCCTCACTGCGAAGTGTCCAGGGAACATTGGTGCGGAAGGTAAGTTTTCTCCATGCTCCGATTGACTGGACAACCGATGTGTCGAGAAGAGATTTGTCCAGAAGCACATAGGGCCGTGAAGATTGCTGGTCGAAAGTGAATTCGACGTCTTTGCAGCCTGCCGCGCTGACAACCACTGTAAGAGTTTTGGTCTGATAGGTGGTGTTTTCAGGGATAATCACCACTATCTTGCCGCGTCCCTGTCCGTCTGTTCTCGAGATATCCGCACTTGCAGTGGAGCCCGGCTTGATGGAAACGGTCCAGTCTGTGTTTGAATTGACTTCGATGGTATACAGACCTCCGAGATGGCTGACATCAGGGAAATATGCCTCACCGACAGGTTTGAGACGGTATTCTATCCGACTCTGGACCACCGGCACCTCGATTTTGTCATCCTTGGTTGTGAAAGTCAGAGTCGCGCTTCTGGGCTGTTCGTTCTTGTTGTCGAGGAATGTGACTCTCAGACGCACCTCGCGGGACTCTCCGGACACATTCAGGTCCGCGTCCGTTCCGAGTTCAAGCCACTGGCAGTCTTCCCCAGATACATTCACACTCCAACTTCTGTTGGAAGTGACGACAATCGTGTCGCAAACTGAAAGACCGTCCTCGCGGTCCGCAGCGACCTTGACTTCACTCTTGTCTATACTGAAAGCAGGGGCCTCTTTGACAGGCTCCCACATAGTACATGAAATAGAAAGCAGCAGGAGGGTGGCCGGAAGCCACCCCGCCCGCATAATATTACTGTGCATTTTCGTAGTAGAAAGTAAACCAGCGAACAGTGGTACGAACCGAGAAGCGTATATAATATGCTGTTTCCGCCTTGGTTGAAGGAAGTTCGAATCCGGCATACGCTCCCGGAGATTCAACTATATCTTCGTGGATGCTGTTGCAGGAAAGAGCCCTGTTGGAATTAGCCTTCTCTCCCCAGAGGTTCTTGGTCACAATCTGTTCCTTACCGCCTTCGACTACCTGATTGTCGGCATCGGTTATTCTTATTCGGGAACCCTGGTTGTCGGTGATACCGGCATTGAAGAATTCGACTCTGGAGAGTCTCTTGCCCTTTATTGCCGGAAGGATGATGCCGCCGCCGCGATAGGAGTTATCCCCATTGACACCGTCTTTCTGACCGATGAGGAAGCCGGTATAGTCATAGCTGAAATTGCCGCTCCAGGCTCCTGTAGAAGGATCCTTGTAGTTGCTGAAGAAATCTATCACTATCCTTTCTTCGCTTACGGAAGGACAAATCTTTGAGAGAGTGTGGGGGCCGTATGAATTGTTGACAAGCTGTGTGGTGAAGAGTCCCCATGTGCCGTCGGCATCCGCAGTCGTGTGCCAGTTCCTGTACTGGGCGTCTTTGCTGAACATATCGGGATATGTATCCCAGATTACTTCATAGTCGGGAACTCTGTACTGAGTCCAACTTGCTGTGAATGTGGCATTGTCCTTTCCTTTTACAGTTATGGAAAGAGTTCTGTCGCTCGCGAGGGTGTTCTGCTCCGCGGTGAATGTTATCACCTGTGCGTTACCCGCATTGCCACTGGCCTTATCGATGGAAAGACCTTGTGAGGCTGTCGCGGTCCAAGTGTCGGCAGCATTGAATACAAGAGTCCTCTTGAAGCCGTAGGACGAAATACCGGCAAAAGACGTGGACACACTGTCAATAGTCACTGAAGGGGCTGAAGCCTGTGAGAATGTGAACACGATGGGTGTGCAGACCTTGTCATCATCGACTACAGTCACTGTGCCGCTTACGGTTGATGTGCTGAGGTTCGGGCCGACCTTGACGGTGAACTCATCATCCTGGAACTTGGATATAGTGCGGACATTGTCGCTTCCCTTGAGAATATTGAAATTCTCGGGGTCTTTTTCTCCGACAGTAGCACTCCATGAGGCGTTTGACTGGATTGCTATGCGGAATTCACCTCCGCTCCACGGAATATTCGTGTATGAGGTCTCGGAGGTGGTCGCGAGTGTGTTCGCGCTGACTTTTCCCTTCTGGGTCACCGGAATTTCGAGTTCGATACCGTCGCCCTTGAATACAATTGCATTGGTGCGCTGGGCTGTGGTGGTGTTGTTTTCGAATTTCACGTTGATTTCAAATGTACCTTCGACTCCGTCTTCGGTTGTGAAGGTTTTTGCTCCGCTGATGTAAACCCAATCGTTTTCATCATCCTTTACAGATGCCCTCCAACTGCGGTTTGCCTTGACGCTAACCTTGACAGTCACCTCTTCCGCCTCAGCTTCTACATTTATTTCCATAGGTGTAGCGCTGATTGACGGTGCGGGTTTTTCTTGTCCGCCGTTTTCCGGCTTCGCACATGAGAAAAACATTGCAGAAGAAAGTAGAACAACCGCAAATGCGGCAAATCCAAAGTGTTTCATGTTGATATTGTGTTATTGTGTTTGTCTGTATGCAAAAGTAGCAACATTATTGGAAGGACGTGTACAAAATTCTACACAATATGTTCAATAATTTGAAACTGTGTTTCGTGAAGAAAAGTTTCTTTGGAATTTCTTATATTTGTCTTCATTGTCATGAAAAATGATGCGTCTGCACTTCGGAATCATATTCGCCGCACTTATGCTCTTCCCGCTTCCCGGAAGAGCCGAGGAGTATTTCGTCAAGCCCGGCGGACTTTCCCGCATAGACAATGCCTCCATATATGATATTGCACAGGACCGTTCCGGTGCTATCTGGCTCAACACCAGTTACGGTGTCATCCGCTACAACGGCAACAACACCGAGACCCTGACGGAACCTCTGGCCCACCGCAATTTTGCATCCGAACCGCACTCCGACACCCTCTACTGCAGGGATTTGAAGAATGTCTATAGGATAGATGCCAGGCGCCGCAGTGTCACAAGAATCCCGACCGGCTCTTTTGACGTGCGCCACGGGAGCCTCGCGGTAAGAAACGGCGTGCTCTGGGCGGCAGACAGTGAAGGAATATGGGTGTTCAGAGATGACAGCCTTGTGATCTGGAAAGGTGTTCCGGAAAAAGCCGGAGACTTCGTACTGATAGAGAACACTGCCAATCACGGACTTATCTGTGCCGATATTTCAGGCAAGTTGTTCTGTGTCGAACAGGACAAGGGAAGACTTGCTTATTTTGCCGACGTCTCCGACCGCGTCCACGCTTTGTTCGAGGATTCTTCGGCAAGAATCTGGGCGGGACTTGAGAACGGCGGTATAGTCCGGTTTTCGGAAGACCTTATCAGGGAAACATCTTTTACACCGGCATATCCGAAGTCAGCTCCGGCAAAAAGAGTCAGGACGTTCTGCCAGGCGTCGGATGGATCCGTCATCGCCGGCTCCCTGAACGGACTTTTCATCATAGACAGCGAAGATTCGTGCCATCCTCTTCGCTCTTATACACCTGATGGCCACGCCATCTGCTCTCTACTTCGGGATTCTGCCGAAAATATATGGATTGGCACATTCTACAGCGGTGTTTTTTTGTGCGAGAGAGATGTGTCTCCATTTGAGCGTATTTCTGAATCGGAATTCCGTCTGGTGAATGCGCTTTCGTGCGATTCCCGGGGAACAGTCTGGGCGGCGATGGATGGTTATGGGTTTCTCCGCATCAACAGCGATGGGCAATGTTCTCCGGTTGCGGGTGCTCCCGCCGGCGCGAAATTCAAATCCGCTTATTACGACTCTCTGTCCGAAGCAATATGGCTGGGAGAATATATGAATACCTTGAAACGCTATGACATTCGCAGCGGCCAGTGGAGCGAAATTCCATTTGACACCAGATACGGAGAGGTCAGCGTGTTCGGTATCGGTAGTATTGCTCCGGAATTATGGCTGTACTCCTCAGACTACATCTACCTTTTCAATCCCGCTGAGGAAAATGTCATTTCAAGACGGCTTAGCGGCTTTGAAGGACGGGCCCAGGTTATCCTTCCGATGGAAAATGGTGATGTCTGGATAGGCGGCCCCGGACTTTTCAAATACAGGGACGGCTCTGTTTCCAAGGTGCTGGACCTCGGAGGTTCAATATGCTTCGACATGGTCCGGGACAGCACCGGGATATGGATCGGAACATCCTCAGGCCTGATGCTTATCAGTCCGCAGGGACAGATTCTGAAAAAATATTCCGGCGGCAGTATCGCCCTTGCAGACAATATGGCCTACCGCCTGGCGCTTCTGGAAGAGGGGAAGCTGCTGATAGGTACAAACTCCGGAATCACCATATTCGACCCCTGCTCCTCCAGATGTTACAATTATTCCCGGCGTAACGGTCTTCCCCTTTCCTCCGTGCAGGAAGGTTGTATCCTTCCCATGCAGGATGGTAAATACTGGATAGGCGGTACTGATGGGATTGTATGTTTCGATTCGAAATCAGGAAGGCTGCCTTCATACACAGCCTCGCTTTCATTTGACAATATTCTTGTAGAAGGGAAATCTGTCGTACAAATGCCGCAGCGTCTCAGATACAACTCCAATAATATTTCCATTACCGTTTGTGATTCCGATTACTCCGGTATTGTTCCTTCTTTTTACGAATGCCGCCTTCTCAGAGATGAAAAAGAATGGAAGCGCTTTGAAATAGGGCAACCTCTGGTATATCTTCACCTGCATCCCGGAAAATACACATTTCAAACAAGAGCTTTGCACTCGGTAAATGATGAAGAAGGCTATGCCGGAATGTCCCTTTCATTCAGGGTGCTGTATCCCTGGTGGTGGTCTCCGGTATCCTGGGTTGTGTATCTGATAATGCTCGCCCTGTTCATCAAATGGCAGTACACATTCATTTCGGAATATAGGGCAAGAAGAAGAAGCCGTGAAACCGATGATATCCTTAAGATTGCAGCAACCTCGAAAGACAAAATGTTCATGTCTTCGGTTCTGGACGCCGTGAACAAGCACCTTGGAGAGCCGGAATTCAATGTGGAGGAATTGAGTTCATCCTTGAATATCAGTTATAGCAGGCTCGCCTCCCGCCTTAAACAGATTACCGGATATTCTCCCAGAGACTTTGTGGAATTCATCCGCCTCCGCAAGGCCTCGGAATTGCTCAGGCGGGGGGATCTCAATATCAGTCAGGTGGCTGACGCTGTGGGTTTTGCCTCCTCGCAATATTTTGCAACACGATTCAAAAAACAGTTCGGGAAAACCCCGACGGAATACATCTTAGGAAAATGACACTCTTTTCACCCATCCTTGCATTGCTTCTATCACTTGGCGGCCTTCAGGACGCTATAGACACCAGAATCGGAACAGACGCCTCCGACTCACCCACCGCCAGTATTTTCGGCGCAGGCGGAGAGGTTCTCGGTAATACCATTCCCTGTGTGAGTGAGCCTTTCGGAATGACTTTCTGGACTCCCCAGACCGGCATCACCCAGAAAAAAGGCATAAGCCCCTATTATTACAGCGCCCCTGAATTTCTCGGTTTCAGAGCCTCACACTGGATGAGCGGCAGCGCCACCCAGGACTATGGTTCCTTCTATATCATACCCGGCGGTACTCCCTGTACGCTGGACCATTCCAGCGAGCAGGCAAGTCCCTCCTATTACCGCCTCGGCTCCTACGAGATGACCGGAAAGAGTCACAGCGCCATATTCAGACTTGTCTGCGACAAGATTATAATAGGTGTCAACAACGATTGTGGGGAAGGTTTCGTCTCTTATGATGAAGACTCGCACGTTGTGACAGGAGGAAACCCCGTCCGCCGGATATATCAGGGCTGGGGGCAGAGTGCAGGATTCTCCGGCTGGATATTCGCGGAGTTCGACAGAAAAGTCGTTTCCTGCAGGAAGCTGGATGACTCCCGTCTCGAAATAAAGTTTGAAAAAGGGGATGGGCCGGTTCTCGTGAAGATGGGATGTTCATTCAAAAGCATAGAAGGAGCAAGGAACAATCTTGCCTCAGAAATTCCTTCATGGGATTTCGATTCAGTGAGGAGTGATGTTGAAAAAACATGGAACTCCAGACTCGGTAAGATTGAAATCCAGGGCGGCAGGGAGCAGGACCGGGAACATTTCTACTGCTCTCTTTGGCACGCATCTCTTCTTCCGCGCACTGTCAGCGATTGCGGCGAACCTCTGGATTTCGACGATTTCAGCCTTTGGGACACCTTCCGCGCCCTTCATCCGCTGCTGACTATTCTCGACCCCACCCTCAGTGGAGAAATGATGCAGGCACTTGTACGGAAATATGAGAAAGGCGGCTGGCTCCCGATTTTCCCGGCCTGGGGCAGTTATACCAGCGCGATGATAGGAGACCACGCTGTCAGTGTGATTACAGACGCCTATGTCAAGGGAATAAGGAATTTCGACTACCGTACCGCCTACAAGGCCATGCGCAAGAATGCGTTCGAGACGCCTTGCGACAGTCTTTATATTGACGGACGCGGCCGCCGCGCCCTTGGCACATATATCCGATATGGTTATCTTCCTCTTGAAGAACCTGTCAAGGATGCATTCCACAAAGGGGAACAGGCAAGCCGCACTCTCGAATATGCCTATGATGACTGGTGCGTGAGCAGGATGGCCCTTCGCAGCGGACATATCCGTGACTTTTTCAAACTTTCGCGCCGCGCCGGGAACTGGAAGAATGTCCTGGACCCCGTGACCGGTTATCCGCAGGGACGCCATGCCGACGGCAGTCTCCTGTCCGAAGACAACTCTCTCAAAAAGCCCCCCCCCATCCCCGAAGGCACTCCCTGCCACTCTGTATGGTTCGTTCCCCACGATGTGAAGGGTCTTGTCCGCCACCTTGGTCGTGCGGAATTCGAAGCCAGGCTTGATTCAATGTTCACTCTCCGGCGTTACTGGCACGGCAACGAGCCCTGCCATCAGGTTGCATATCTCTATGATTATATAGGCAAGCCGGAAAAGACGAGAACTGTCGTGAAGGAAATACTGCTCTCCGAGTACAGAAACACTCCCGGTGGCCTGAGCGGAAACGACGACACCGGTCAGATGTCCGCATGGTATGTGTTCTCCTCAATGGGATTCTACCCTGTCTGCCCCGGCTCCGGAGAATATGCTCTCGGCGTTCCGGCATTCGAGAGTGTCACCATCCACCTTGAAAACGGACGGGATTTCACAATATCACGCAGCAGTGACGCCCGGGGGCCGCGGCGTCCTTTCCTCAAGCACAGGAGAATCCTCCGTGGCGGGCGGCTGGTTCTTCCCTCAGAGTAGATATTACATCATTTACTTCCTGGCAGTGATGTGGAAGCAGTGCTGCTTGGATTCGTATTTGACAAAGATGCGCTCCTCTTTCTGCTCGGCTTTCAGCACTTCGGCCAGTACTACACGGAGATCGCTCTGGTCCATAGACCTTTTGTATTCACGCCAGTCATAGTGGGCGTACCATATATCGAAAGTGGTGCCGTATTCATGTGCTGAATTGGCCGAGGCGTTGCCGTTGACGCGGCGGAGTTCCTTCACGTCCTCCTGGGTACGGAGAACTGATGTCACTATTATGCGGTACTGGGGCAGGCCCTTGGCTTCAAGAGAATCTCTGAAAGCCCTGCCTATTCTTTTGAGTTCCTTAGCCGCATAGGGACGCAGATACGGAACTGAATTGGTCAAATTCATCACCTTGTAGTCAGGGCAGGTCTCTATCTTGTCCAATTTTCCGGACATGTTTTCCACGCTTTCACGAGTATCCGGAACCTCCTTGAGCCCGTGTTTCTTTGCGGCTTTGATATGTTTGTCCTGAAGGTCGTTGAATTCGGCTCCATAGCGGAATCTGGGACCATAGTAGCGGACGAGTTCCGGCTCGGCTTTTTCCTGACGCCGGCGGAGCCTGTCTTCAGAGTCCCTGTGATAGCATATACCTATTGCAATGGCCAGAACGACTGTGGCCGAAAGAGCCAATTTGATTTTGGTTATTGTCTTCATCTTGATGATTCCGGAAAAGAAAAAAGGCGGTCAACCGATGATTGGCCGCCTTTGGTATTCATAATGGTAGTTGTAAATTACTCACCGAGAACGAATCTCTTGAATACAACAACCTTGGCTTCTTTGTCAGCAGCGGCGATAGCTTCCTTCACGGTCTGCTTGCCGTCGCCCATCTGATAGATCTGCTCGAGAAGGGTGTTCTCCTTGAAGAATTTCTGGATACGGCCCTTGGCAATGTTCTCAATCATCTGCTCGGGAAGATTGGCAGCTTTCTGCTCGGCGACAGTCTTGATGATTTCGCGAGCCTGGGCGGCCTGCTCGGGAGTGAGCCATCCCTTGGCAGTGTTGGACTCGATGTGGTCCTCGCTGTCAACATGGGCAGGATTGATGCCGGCCTTCTTGAGGGCTGCGTCAACAGCCTTCTGGACCTGCTCTTCCTTGGTTTTCTGAACAGCTACCTGATATTCCTGGTCAACAACCTCCTTGGGGCAATCCTCGGCGGCAACTGAAACAGGATTCATTGAAGCAACCTGCATGGCGACACCCTTTGCAATCTCGGCGGAAACTTCCTTATTGAAGCCTACGATGGCTCCGAGTTTTCCGTTGAAATGTACATAGGCGGTCACATAAGGTGCCTCGACATAAGCGTAGTATGCAAGTGAGTGTTTCTCACCAGTCTTGCCGGTCTGCTGTGTCACAGCAGCCTCAACTGTCTGACCGTCGGCCATGGGAGCGGCCTTGAGGCCTTCGAGGTCTGCGGGGCAGGCCTTGATGGCAGCGTCGGCGATTGAATCGGCAAGAGTCTGGAACTCCGCGTTCTTGGACACGAAGTCAGTCTCGCAACCAAGGCATACGAGGATTCCCTTGTTTCCGTTGATGCGGGATTTGACGGCACCCTCTGAAGTAGTACGGTCAGCCCTCTTTGCGGCAACAAGTTTACCTTTCTCGCGGATAATCTCTTGTGCGCGGGTGAAATCGCCTTCAGCCTCAACAAGGGCTTTCTTGCAATCCATCATACCGGCACCGGTCATCTGACGAAGTTTTGCAACGTCTTGTGCTTTGATTTCCATGTTCTTGAATTTTAAGAGTTATTCAGCCTTAGGCTCTTCTTCTGCGGCTTCCTTCTTTGCGGGAGCCTTCTTTGCTGCGGGCTTCTTTGCGGGTTCCTTTTTTGTGGCAGGAGCCTTCTTTGCTGCAGCCTTCTTTGCGGGCTTCTCCTCTGCGGGAGCGGCCTCCTCTGCAGGAACCTCTGCAACAGGAGCTTCCTCTACGGGAGCTTCGGCAGCGGGCTCTTCAGCCTTGGCAGCAGCCTCCTTGCGGGGACGGATCTTCTTTGCGGGAGCCTCTTCTACGGGAGCCTCGGCATCCTCTTTGTCCTTCTCGAGTTTCCTCTCCTCAAGACCTTCGTTTATGGCAGCGCAGATGACGTCCATGATATAAGCGATGGACTTTGTTGCATCGTCATTCGCAGGAATCACATAATCAATAGGGGTGGGATCGCAGCAAGTATCAACCATTGCGATTACCGGAATGTTGAGGCGGCAAGCCTCTTTCACTGCATTAGCCTCCTTCTGGACGTCGATTACGAACAGTGCTGAAGGGAGACGGCTGAGGTCTTTGATTGAACCGAGGTTCTTTTCGAGTTTGGCTCTCTGACGGGTGATCTGGAGACGCTCTCTCTTGGCAAGAGTGGCGAACGTACCATCTTCAATCATCTTGTCGATGGTGTTCATCTTCTTGACGGCTTTGCGGATTGTAGGGAAGTTGGTAAGCATACCACCAGCCCAACGCTCTGTTACATAAGGCATTCCGACTGCTGCTGCCTTCTCGGCAACGATGTCTTTAGCCTGTTTTTTGGTCGCAACGAAAAGAATCTTGCGACCTGAACGGGCGAACTGTTTTGCAACAGTAGCAGCCTCGTCGATTTTTACTATACTTTTATGCAGGTCGATGATATGGATCCCGTTCTTCTGGTCGAAAATATAAGGGGCCATCTTAGGGTTCCATTTCCTCGCCAAGTGTCCGAAGTGGACACATGCATCAAGCAGTTCTTGGAAAGTTGTTCTAGGCATTGTTTTGCTTTTTTTCTTTGTTAATAATTTTTCTCATCAATTTCGCGGGTAGCGCACCTTGTACGGTCCCGGAAATTTTTGACAGTCATTCGGCAATCAGAAGGTAGCTTGGAGGGATTCACATCCGTACCCGAAGGTCCTCCGTGATTTCAGCCTGACTGCAGGATTGATGTAAATCAGCGTCAGTAAGTCGGGATTAACGCTTGCTGAACTGGAAGCGGCGACGTGCTCCGGGCTGACCGGGTTTCTTTCTCTCGACCTCGCGTGCATCGCGGGTGAGGAAACCGGCGGCCTTGAGTGTTGTGCGGTAAGCCTCTTTGTCAACCACGCAAAGTGCGCGGGCGATGCCGAGACGAAGCGCTTCAGCCTGACCCTTGATTCCACCTCCGTCAATATTGGCGGTTACATCGAACTGACCGGCAGTAGCGGTCACTTCGAAAGCCTGTGAGGCGATGTAACGGAGTGACTCCTCTTTGAAATAATCATTGATGTCACGACCATTGATGGTGATGTTACCTTTGCCAGGCACAACATAAACACGAGCTACAGCTGATTTGCGTCTTCCAAGGGCGTTTGTTGCTTGTTGTTTCATGCTCTGCTTAGATTTCGTTTAAAGTGATTGTTTTGGGATTCTGCGCCTGATGGGGATGCTCATTGCCCTGATAGATGTACAGGTTGCCGATAAGCTTTGAACCAAGGCGAGTCTTAGGAAGCATGCCTTTGACAGCCATCCTAACGAGTTCGGTAGGTCTCTTGGCGAGGATTTCCTTGGGGGTTGCGAAGCGCTGGCCGCCGGGATAACCGGTGTAGCGGATGTAAACCTTATCGGTCATCTTCTTGCCTGTGAGTTTCACCTTGTCAGCATTGATAATGATGACATTGTCACCACAATCCTGATTGGGAGTGAAGTAAGGTTTGTTCTTGCCGCGGAGGACAAGGGCAACCCTTGAAGCAAGACGACCGAGCACCAAGTCCGTGGCGTCAATGACAACCCACCCTTTTGTTACAGTCTTGGGGTTAGCAAAGACTGATTTGTAACTTTGTGTGTCCACTGTCTTGATAATTAAATGGTTAATACTAAAATTTGCGATCCCTACACTACATAGGGGGTGCAAAGGTACGAAAAAATTAATGGAACACAAAATTTTGGTAACTTTGCACCCGCAAAACAAGCGCTTATGACTATCGGCAACATAGATATCGGGGAGAAGCCGCTGCTGCTGGCACCTATGGAAGATGTGACAGACCCCTCCTTCAGAATAATCTGCAAGGAGTTCGGGGCCGCCATGGTCTATACCGAGTTTGTGTCTTCGGACGGGCTGGTACATGATTCGAAGAAGTCCTTCGAGAAGTTCCGGACTCTTGAGGAAGAGGCCCCGGTCGGCATACAGATTTACGGCAACCTGCCGGAGGCGATGGTGGACTCAGCCCGGCTTGCGGAGCGGGCCGCACAACTGGTGGGCGGCCACGGTGCGGATATCATAGACATCAATTTCGGCTGCCCGGTGAAGAAGATTGCAGGACGCGGCGCAGGCAGCGGGATGATGAAGTATCCGGATAAGATGGTGGAAATCACCAAGGCTGTTGTCGATGCGGTTAAACTTCCGGTCACTGTCAAGACCAGGCTCGGCTGGGACGAGGACTCGAAAATCATCGTGGAGCTCGCCGAGCGCCTGCAGGATGCCGGAATCGCAGCTCTGACCATCCATGGCCGCACACGCGCCCAGATGTACACCGGCGAAGCGGACTGGACCCTTATCGGTCAGGTGAAGAACAATCCCAGAATGCAAATACCCATTATCGGCAACGGCGACATAAATTCCGGACCAAAGGCCGCGGAAGCCTTTGACCGCTACGGAGTTGACGGTATAATGATAGGCCGCGCCACCTTCGGTCATCCGTGGATTTTCCGGGAAATCAGACATTATCTCGACACCGGGGAGGAACTTCCGCCAATGTCTGTCCGGGAAAGAGTGGCTCTGGCCCTGAGGCATCTGGACCGGTCCCTGGCCCTCAAGGGCGACAAGGTCGGCATCCTGGAAATGCGGCGGCACCTGAGTTGCTATTTCAAGGGACTTCCCGACTTCAAGGAGACGCGTCTGAAACTGGTGACTCTGACCGACCCTGAAGAACTCAAATCCACCATCCGCTCAATCGCCGACCGCTGGGGCGACGAAGCCCCCGACACCAAGGGCCTCTGGGGTCTTTAGTATTCGTACAAACGCGAATGATTTGCGTATGTGCGAGTCCGTGGCCTTCAAAGCAAGCCGGCAAGTGTCTGCTGGTCTTCGGGGAAGCAGAAGCGGGCCTGGATGGGAATGTAGTACAAACGTTTCTTTATTGTATGTGGCAGGGAGGCGGAGACAGCGCGAAGTCTCTGCGCGTCTTTCTCTGTGGTCAGAAACAGAGCGTTGGGGTAATGTTCGGCGACTGCCTGCATCCCGGATATATCCCCGGCGCTGAAGTCGTGATGGTCTCCGAAAGAGATGGTTTTCTCCAACTCGAATTTGGACGAAACATAATTCTTGAAAGGCCCGTCCGAGGCTATTGCCGTCACGCTGACGGCCTTGGTGGAATATTTGTACCGCGACTCGCAAACATTCCCGAATACGGGCTCCATGTCGCAGTAGGCGATTTCTGTAAATAGCAGCGTCTGGTCTTCGCGGAGACGGAGTTTTTCTCTCCATGCCTCCCGGTCCTCCCGGCTAATATACGCCGGGCATTTGGTCACGACCACCACATCCGCTACCTCAAGGCGCTCAGGAATATCGCGCAGCCGTCCGAGCGGAAGAAGGTCATCCTCATAGACCGGACGTGACCAGTCCACAAGTACTATGGCCAGGTCCGGAATGAGGCGGCGGTGCTGGAAAGCATCATCGAGAATTATGCATTCTGCGCCTTGTTCTGCAAGAATGCGGCAACCCTCCACCCGGTCGGCATCCACAGCCACCCTCACATCCGGGAACTTCCGCTTTATCTGCAGGGGCTCATCCCCGAACTGTCGCGAAGTGCCGTCCGTGCACACCTCCAGAAAGCCCTTGGTCTTGCGGCCGTAACCCCTGGAAAGCACCGCGGCGCCCCTGCCATCAAGAAGCCCGAGCAACATCTCCACAAAAGGAGTCTTGCCCGTCCCGCCGACCGTGATGTTTCCGACCACAATAGTGCGTACCGGGCTGCGGAAAGATTTTTTCTTTCCGCTGTCATAAAGCCGGTGTCTCAGGCGTAGAGCCCAATAATACGGCGCCAATATGATTTTGCTGCATTTCACGGTGCAAATATAGTCAGAAAAGTGTCGGTTCGAGGGCTTCGACGTGGAAAGATTTGCGGTGATAGGGGGTGTATCCGTATTTGCGGATAGCCTCAATGTGCTCAGTGGTGGGATAGCCCATATTGTGGTCCCAGCCGTATTGGGGATATTCGAGGGCAAGGTGTCGCATCAGGTCGTCGCGGTATGTCTTCGCAAGAACCGACGCCGCAGCAATGGGAGCGAAGGTCGCGTCACCTTTTACTATACATTTATATGTGCCGGAAGGGTATCCCGGGAAGGGCTTGAATTTATTGCCGTCTATGAGAAGAAAATCCGGACGCAGGGAAAGGCGGGACACCGCCCTCTGCATCCCGGCAATAGATGCGTTCAATATGTTGATTTCATCGATTTCCGCTGCGCTGACTTCCTCCACAGCCCATGCAAGAGCATGTTCCTGAATATAGTCCCGGAGTTCATATCTCGCCTTTTCGCTCATCTGCTTGCTGTCATTCAGAAGCGGATGGTGAAAATCAGGCGGAAGCACCACCGCAGCGGCAAACACCGGCCCGGCAAGAGGCCCCCTTCCGGCCTCGTCACAGCCGGCCTCAATCCTGCCTTCTGACAGAAAGTTTTTCAGGTGTATTTGTTTCATATTGCAAATGTACTATTTGTTTGCAAAAGTAAAAGGTCAAGTGTTTTTTGGTATAGGAAATAATTTTCCTATATTCGCGTATAGTTCTTTTTCGCCTCTGGATTTTCCGGGAAGTGATTGTTTCGTACCCT
>JAKSKQ010000040.1 GCA_024401675.1 Bacteroidales bacterium
GAATCTTTTGAGGATGACGCCCTGGGCTTCGGAGGAGGGATGGACGGTGTCTTGGGCGTACCATGAGAAATCGCGGAGTTCGTCCAGGAGGATTTCATAGGAGGGAAAATAGAAGCAGTTCTCCGGAAATTCACAGACAAGGCGCTCCACTGCCAGAAGAAGAGTGGCCTTGCTGACTTGATTTGCGTGAGCTCCGTCGGCAAGATGCCGTATCGGGCTGACGGTGAAGATGAAGCGTCTGCCTGCCGCAGAAGCAATCAGCGGACGCCAGAGGGACACAATATCCTCCACTTCAAGGCGGAAGCGCTCGAACTCCCGGGAGTCACGCTTCAAACAGTTCGCGGCGACAATCCCGCTGGGGAGGTGGCGGAAGCAGAATGCAGTGCCGAAGGTTATGATGACAGTGCGGCAGCCCCGCCAGAAGTGGCAGGCCTCTTCAAGGGCGGAATTGGCATTCATAAGGAAATCTTCCGGAGTCTCCCTGGCGAATTTCGTGTAATGATGCAGGGAGCACCACAGGGTGGAGCCGGCCCCCATCCGGATGCAGTCATCCCCAGTGAAGGGTGTTCCGCTGCAAAGCCGTTCCAGTGAGGAGGCTATTGAAAGCGGATTGAACAGGGTCCCGAACGGATTGGCGCATACGCGATATCCCCTGGAGCCTAGATAATCCGAGATGACGGTTGAAAAGCAACTTCCCAGAGACAGGACTCCCTCGCCGGGGGAAATCGGCTCCTGCGCTTTTGCCGGCACAATCTGACTCTGTCTTTGCATGGTACTGTGGTTTGGAATTGTAAATTTATCTATATTTGACAAATATTACAAACACTGACCATGTCGCTTTCAAAAAGACTCTACATAATTCTCTTTGCAGCCTTGACTCTTGCAGGGTCTTCCGCCTCCGCCAAAGATAAAAAGTCAATAAGCTTTGAATATGAAGCCCAGTTGGAAATGCGCTTCGACAACCGTGAGTTCGACCGGGCACAGAATTATTTCACCAGGTCCATGACTATGTTCGGCACAAGCCTTGTCGGCGATGTCGGAGTCGGTTTCAAAAGTCCTCTCGGAGGAAAACACCGTCTTATGGTGGGCGTGGATGTACTCAAAAATTTCGGTTCTGTCTCTCCTTCGCCGGTTTTCAGGGGAGTGAACATGTACTACCAGCTCCAGAAAAAAATAGGGGAAAAATGTGATATGGAACTTTATGCCGGACGTTTTCCGCGCAACGTCCAGGAGGGCGGATATACAGAGGCGTTCCTGAGCGATTCCATCCGTTTTGAAAGAAATGCCCTTGAAGGCCTCCTGGTGAAGTTCCGCCGCCCGAAGTCATACTATGAAATCGGGGTTGACTGGATGGGACGTCCGGAAGGGGAGTCCCGCGAAAGATTCATGATTTACGGAAGTGCGGATGCCAGTCTCGCCCCCTGGGTGAGCGTCGGTGGCAACGGATATATCTATCACTATGCGGGAAGCGATCTCGTCGAAGGGGTTGTTGACAATATTCTCATCGAGCCCTGGGCCAAGTTCGATTTGGCTCCTTTCACCCCGCTTCAGGAACTTTCATTCAGACTGTCCTGGCTCCAGGGCGGGCAGCAGGACCGGGTGAAGGTGCACAAGTACGTGTTTCCAGGAGGTCCTACGCTGGATTTCAAACTGATGAAATGGAATGTGTATGTGAGGAATTTCGCCTATTTCGGACGTGACCTGATGCCTTATTACAATGTGGTGGACGCGGGCGGTTTCAAATACGGCTCTACTCTCTACTATGGCGATCCATTCTTCCGTACCCGTGCAGCATCTCCTCAGGACCGGGCTCTTTTCGACCGTCTTACAATAGGCTGGGAACCGTGTGTCACCTCCTGGCTCTCAATAGCCGTGCGAGTCCACATGAACTTCACTGACCGCTATGAGGGTATGTCTCAGTTTGTCAGCGTGAAATTCAATATCGACAGTCTGAATCCTGTGTTCAAAACCGGGAAATGACTAGCGGGGGAACAGAAGGTCCATATCCTGCTTCATCAGAACTGATGCTGATGCTTCGGGCACAAAGTGCCAGTTGCCGAGAATGGATTCATCGGATATGTCGGTGCACCCGATTGTCTTGCCGGCTTCTTTTATGTAGTTGTAGATGAGAGTCCTGATTTCGCTGTAGGTTTCAAGGGTGACATTTTCAAGATCAGCGGTCTTGATGCCTGCTCCCTTGGGCATTGCGCCACCGCCGCCATTGGCGCGGTAGGAAGTCATGGCCACACTGTATGTCCCGCCTGGACGGAACTTCCTTCCGTCCGCAAGTCGCTTGATTTTAACTCTCGAGCCGAAATGCTTGCGGTAATTGACAGTGTAGATGAGTCCGGCGGCCTGGTCGAAGTTGTAACTGCGCCCCCTGTTGAAATGCCACTGCCGGGCTCCGGTCCTTTCATCCGCACCCTGACCTATCCCGAGAATGTGCTCGGAGGGCTTGTCGGAGAGCCACATGTTGTAGGAGTATTCAAGGAAACCCTTTATCTGACGGCCGCTCATGCGTAATTTCACAAGTGTGTTCTCAAAAGGATAGATGCTGAACATGTCATCGAAGATAACATCACCGGCATTTATATGTGCATCGAATTTCAGCGGCGCGGTGAAACATATATCCGCTCCGGTGACCTTGAGGCAGACAGTCGAGATAAGATTGGTGTAGTCGCTCATACCGGAGTAGGCCTCGCGTGAATGAAGCGGCATCGCGAGCGCACCTACTTTCTTGAGAGTAAACTCCTTCACCGCGAGATAGTCTTCGCGGAAGGCTTCCTTCATCTTCTCGTCGATATCATTCTTGTCAAGATCCACAGTTTCACCGCTTATGGCTGTGACTTCAGTCTTCTTGTCCTTCACGGTAACTGTGATTGTGCCGTGGCCCATGCTGCGGCAATTGCTTCCGGAATTCAGAAGGACCATATTGCCGGACTTCTCGCAGTATTTGGTGTGGTCGTGAGCACATACAAGGAAATTCACTCCTGTGAGTTTATCCTTGAGGGCATAACCCTCATTCTCGAGGCTGGCATGACTTCCTTTGCCTGTGCCGCTGTGACAGACGACTATCACGACATCCGGATTCCGCTCGGCGCGGACTTTGTCAACATCAGCCTGTACTATGTCCGAAAGGCGTGCGAATGTCATTCCGTACCATTTGCTCTTGTCCAACCATGATGAAATGTTGGCGTTGGTGTATCCGAGGACGGCTACTTTTATCTGGGAGCCCTGATAACCGCCGGCGGGATACACGGCGATGTCACCGATAATTCTTGGCTGGGGCTTTTTGCCCTTGGCGCCCTTATAGAAGACGGTGCATGTGCCGAAATATGAACTTCCGTCATCTTTCAATGCATTGCCAGCGAGGTAGGGGATTCCCAGTGTGCTGTTTACCCTGTCATAGACTTCGTGACCGGTCTCGATGTCGTGGTTCCCGACAACCAGGGCATCATATCCCATATACCTTGCCATGCGGCTGAACACATGCTCCTTTTCTGTCTCCACATAGTTATAGTAATATGCAGCGTTGTCTCCCTGAAGGGCATCGCCTCCGTCGAGCAGAATCACATTTTCCTCACCGTACTGCTGGCGGGCTCTGCCGACTGCGGCGGCCGCGCAGAAGAGGGAATGCCGGGTGTTGCCGCCGACATAGGTCGAATCGAAATAGCATCCGTGGATGTCGCCGGTGGTGAAGAGATGAATCGTGTACTCGCCATCGACGGGTTTCTGGAGAATGGGATACGCTACACCTGCAACGGGCAAGCCAAGGAAAAGCAGGGCGGCCGCTGCAACGGAAAGAATGAAATGTTTCATATTTCAGCGATTGTTGTTTCTTATCACAAAGCGATCGAGGGCCGCAAGTACTCCGGGAAGTACGAATATGATCAGCATTATGGCCGCGAATGCACCGGCGGAAATGCAGCCGACTATCATTGAAATGGCGGCATTGTCAGTCACCAGAAGTGACATCACTCCGGGAGCGCCCACCATAATCATACCTGAAGTCATGATGGTGAGAATCGAACCTTTGTATGACTCGCGGATGGCATCGGCAATGCCCATAGTGCGGCGTTTCTCTCTGTAATAAGTAGTGAAAAGAATTCCGTAATCGATTGTGGCTCCCATCAGTATGCTCTGCACTATGAGATATGCTACATACAGCATGCTCTTTCCTCCGATACCGCTGACAAATACATTGATATATACTCCGGAAAGGATGGTGAGCACAAGAATCGCAGCCACTGCCCATGAGCGGAAGGTAAGCAGCACAATCAAGAAAATGGCAATGAGGGTGAGGATGGTCACCACAAGCATTTCCCTCTTGAATCCGGACTTCATCTCTTCGAACATCACTGATTCACCTATGAGGTAGTGGTCAGCTTCGAGGACGGAGTCGCACTTGTCGCGGAGAGTCCTGATAAAGGCATAAGTCTCAGGGGACTCGTCCTTGTAGCGGGAAATGACAATCATCAGGGAACTGTCTTCCCCTTTCATCCGTCCGAGATTCTCGTTCATCGCCTCGCGGGCGTCAAAGAGTTGTTCGGCGTGGAATTCAGGCGGAATCATAGATGCGAAATCCTCGTTGTTAATGACATCGTCGATGAGGAAGTTGAGAAGTTCCTCGATGTTCATGGTCCTGGTGTCGTCGTACTCCTTGCTGGTGGCGTTGTAATAAAGGAAGCCTATCTTCAGGAGAATTTCGTCGAAGTAGGGAAGTTCGATGGAACTGTACTGCTGGCCCATCTTCGCCATATCCGAAAGCAGGGAGAAGGACTTGGTCATCTGATTTGTGGAGAGCTTTTCGCCGGATGAGGCAATGTCCACGAACTGCGTGAGAGTGCGGAGCGGAGTAAGAATCGACTCGTCGAGATTGACCTGAGGCATCTTCGGGGCTTCTGCCTCAGCTGCTGCAGGAGCATTGCCGGCAGGCACTTCCTGTCCGGAGGAAGGAACCTGGGCGATGGCTTCCGAAGGAATCCCGGACGGAGATTCAACCGTCGGAGCAGTCTCTTCATCAAGAGTAATCTCCCCGTTCATAATCTTTTCTATGCGGTCGAGACGCTCTATCTGCCAAGGCTCGAAATATGAAGCAAAAGCCTTGCGGGTTACAAGATGGTGGTTGACGTATATGACAAAGTCATAGACGCACATAGTGTTGGTCTTTTCTCCGGCGGCCTTGCCGTACATCTTGTATATAATAAGGGTCTGGGCTTTCTTCATGTCGAAGAAACGCGACAGATCGGCCACATTGCGCTGCTTGTAGATTATGGCTGAATCCGAATATGTCCGGATCATCTGGAACTCGTCAGTGGGAGCCTGAATGCCGTCATCTGCGCTCCCGACTTCCGCTTCGGCAGTGCTGCCGTCCTGCACGGGAGAGGCCTCTGCAACTGTTTCTTCAGCCGGGGGAAGGATTTCCGCCTCGGCGGAGGCACTTTCTCCCACTTCGGCGCTGTCTTCTTCATTCATTGCCACGGCGAGGTCCTCACAAACATAGTGGAGCAGTTCCACTATGGACATCTTTTCCTTGTCTGCCAGTGTATATACGACTGAAAGCATCTCGTCGAGGTCGGACAGTTCCAACTGGTCTCCGAGGTTCTGTTTCTTGATGAACTCGCTCTCGAGAAGAGAACTGATGGTCTCGGATAGTTCGCTGCTTGAAAGGGGAGCGTTGAGGAAGGCCGGATCGACCAGAGTCTTCATCAGGGAAAGTCCTTCAGTGATGTCCTTCCCTGCAACTGCGGCGAATTCGGGACTCTTTTTCATCTGGGAGTCAAGGAAGGTTGCGAATTCCTTGAAACTCAATCTTATTCCGTTTGCGTCGGGATTGTGCTTGAGGTTGTAGGCCAGTCTGAGTATATCTTCGGAAAGCAGGTCGGATTGCGGAAATTCGCTGCTTCCGAGCGCTGATGCCATTGTCGTGAGGGTCTTGTACATGTCCCCGACAGCCCTTTCCTTCAGAATCAGGGAGGGATAGGATATGACCATATCCACATTCGGGTCGCCCTGGATGTCTTCGGCAAGGGAAATTATTTTGTCTTCCTCTTCATTGGAGTACAGAGCCACGACAAGATTCTTTCTCGGGAAAACTTTGCTGATTGTGGATTCACCGCCTATTGAAGATGTCGAGAATCCGATATCCGTGAGTTTGGAGAGTTGGAAGGCCACCACAAAGAACACCAGAAGGAATATTGTCAGGGGAATCCTGAATTTCACGCTCATGCGGGAAATCCTGTTTGTCGGAATGACGGGAACCTTCTTCCTGGACGCTTCGATGGCACCGTCAAACTTCAGGATAAGGGCGGGAAGTACTGTGAAGATGGCTATGAGGCTGCAAATTACACCCTTGGCAAGCACCAGTCCCATATCCATTCCCAATTTGAGGTTCATGAACACAAGCATCAGAAGGCCGACAATTGTGGTCAGGGCGCTGCTGATTATGGCGGAGGTGGCATTCTTGAGGCCGAACTTCATCGCTTCGGCATTGTCCGAACGCAATTTCTTCTCCTGACGGTAGCGGTTCATCAGAATGATGGAGTAGTCCATCGAAAGTACGAGTTGGAGAATGGCCGCTATCGAATGGGTGGTGATGGACACGCTTTCCAGAAGGAAGTTGCTGCCCATGTTGATTACAACCGCGATTCCTATGGTGAACAGGAAAATTACCGGTTCGAGGAAGGACTCGCACATTATCAGAAGGACTGTCAGAAGCAGGGCGCCGGCAATCAGAATCACTGACATAGGGGGAGTGGTTCCGTCCTGGCCGGTCTCGACGACAACATTTTTACCGTAGCTGTCCTTTATCGCCTCCGCTATGGCCTGCTGGTTGGCGTCGTATGTGGAGTTGAGTTCATAGAGAGTGTAATCGCCTTTGTTGTAGTTCTCGTCTCCGGGGGTGTATGTCACCTGGGTGATTCCATCGAACTGAGCCAGCTCTCCCGCTACCACTGTCTTGAGACTGTCATTTCCGATTCCGGAGAACATCACTCTCATGGCGGATGCGTTGATGCTTTCGTCTGAGAAGTTCCGGGTCATCACGTCAAGTCCCTTTTTCATCGGGGAATTGTCCGGAAGATATTTAGTCATGTCGGAGTTGACATTCACCATCGGAACCGCCACGCCGCATAATACGGCAAGCATCAGCATGATGGCAAACAATATGTTTCTCCTCTTTACGAGGAAGTCGGACAGTCTTTTCATAAGAAACGCGAATTTACTGATAAATCATCACTTTTCCAAACTTCGGACCCCACGTCAGAACAGGTAGCCGAGGTTGACGTAGAATGCTCCGTCACCGTCCTGTCTGTATATGGGGTTGCTGCTCTTGACAATCCAGGAGACAGGAAGTCCGTACTCGACAGCGATGATGAAGTTTTCGTTCATGATGATTCTGAATCCGCCACCGAATGTTATGTGCGGACGGTCCTTGTCGAACAGTTGCAGGGACCCCATACAAGTGCGTGTCTTGTATGCCCTGGTGGTCCATGTACCGTCGGAGAATGCATTCAGCGCAAGCGCCCAGTTCTGGTTGATGAGTTTGAATTCGACAAAGCGCCACCTCAATTCCGCATTATAGGAAAGCATGTCAAGCCCCATTACCCTGGAGCGGAGCAGACCCCTTATGGTGTCATATCCTCCCATGCCGTCCTTGTCGCAGTTCTCGCCCATCACCGTGATGTGCGGCAGAACATAATAAGGTGCATAGTCTCCTATCGTACCCTCGTAGTTGATGCGGTATGCGAATGTCAGGATGTCGTGCTTGACAAGAGGAAGATAGTTCCTGAATGTCAGGGAGTAACGGTAATGTTCGTGGGTGGTGCCGAGCCATTTGGGGGCTGCGGTGATATGTGCTTCCGCCCATACTCCTTTCGACGGGGCCCCTTCCTTGTCACGGGTGTCGAGCATGAGTCCGGCGCGGATCGAGCTCACAAATCCTCCGAATGCTTCTCCTTCGCCGGTGAAAAGGCCCATTTCGACATATTGCCCGAACAGGGTCGGGTCCTGATACCCTTTCTTGTCGCGCACTTTTGTGGAAAGGTCGCTGATTTTATACCAGTTCCCGTGGTATCCGATTTCCCATTTCAGATGCGGGCAGATATATCCCGAAAAATCGGTGTTGGCGAGAATCCTGGTGCGGTCCTGACGATAGAAGAAGCGGCTCGTGGAAAAGTCGAATCTGTTCATATACCCGTTGACTCCGTAGAAATCATTTGATTTGTCGATGGAGGCGGAAATGGAGGAGGACCATCTGACCCCGGGAATCAGGGTCTTGTTGTCGTATTGAATCTGGAAAAGGGCGGAGCCTTCGGTGTAGTACGATGCTTCGAAGTACCATTTCGAGTTGTAGTTCGGATATACGGTTCCGTCGCCGTAGTCGAAAATCTCAAGAATGGCTCCGACTTCGAATCCTTTGTCTCCGTCGTATGCAATAGCAGGAAGGGGCCCGAAATTGAGCCCCTTCTTGATGATATCGCCTTCTTTCTGAGCTCTGGCGATTCCGGTTGAGGAAACGGCCAGCAGCAAAGAGACAAGTATTTTTCCGCTGTTATTCAGCAGGCTTGAGATTTGTGTAGACATTCTGCACATCCTCGTCCTCCTCGATGTTGTCGATGAGTTTCTCGATTTTGGCGCGAGACTCGGGATCGAGGTCCTTGAGGTCGGTGTTGGGAAGACGGGTGAACTCACCGCTGATGAGTTCGAAACCGTTGTCTTCGATGTACTTCTGAATCTGGTTGAAGGCGGTGAACTCGCCGTAAACGACAATCTCCTTGTTCTCGTCCTCGTCTTCCTCTTCGAAGATTTCGTCCACACCGTAGTCTATGAGTTCGAGTTCGAGCTCTTCGAGGTCATAAGGCTTTGTGCTCTTGAAGCGGAACATGCTCTTGCGGTCGAACATATATTCAACCGATCCTGCAGTGCCGAGAGAACCGCCGGCCTTGGTGAAGTATGAACGCACGTTGGCTACAGTGCGGTTGTTGTTGTCCGTGGCGGCTTCTACGAGAACGGCGATTCCGTGAGGGCCGTAGCCTTCGAGTACAATCTCCTTGTAATCAGCCTGATCCTTTTCGGATGCTCTCTTGATGGCGCGGTCGATGTTGTCCTTGGGCATGTTCTCGCTGCGGGCGGTCTGGATGAGGGCTCTGAGGCGGGGGTTGCCGACAACATCGGGACCACCCTGCTTCACTGCGATGGTGATTTCCTTGCCGATTTTAGTGAATGTGCGGGCCATGTGACCCCAACGCTTGAACTTTCTTTCTTTGCGGAATTCAAATGCTCTTCCCATATTTCCAACTGTATTTATCCGACGTGATTATTTGTATTCGATACGCGCGATGTATTTTTCGATATCGTATCCCTCTTCTGTCATGGGGTATTTCTCCTTGATTGTCTTGTAGCACTTGAGGGCTTCTGCTTCCTTGCCGAGAGTCTCGAGTGCAAGGCCTTCCTTGAAGATGTAGGTGGCGGCGAACAGGTTGCCGGCCTTCTTGGCGGCAGCCTTGTAGCAGGACACTGCTTTGGAGTACTGCTCAAGTCCTACATAGGCGTCACCTTTGCAGCACAGTGCGCGGGCCTTGAGAACAGGGTCGGTGCCGTTGTATTTTCTGAGGTAGGCGAGGGCTTCCTCAAAATTGCCGGCCTGGAGTTCGCACACACCTGCGTAGAGATAGGCGGCCTTGGGCGCATTGCATCCGTAAGTGTCGATTACATCGGCGAACCCAAGGTAGTCCTCGGTTCCTTCGAGCGCAGTGGCGAAATCACCCTGGGCGAAGGTGTACTCGGCGTTGAATGTGTCAGCAAGGGCTTCGGCGCGCTTGGGCTGCTGAATGAACCTTACATAGCAGAATATGAGGGCGGCGATGACAACTGCTGCCGCGAAGCAGATGGAAATAACCTTTGAGTATTTGGTGAGAATCTCTTCGATTCCCGCCTTCTTCTCAATCACTTCTTCAGTGACGGGGGCTGTTTTAGTTTGTTTTGCCATATTGTTGTAGTTTTTATATTTGTCTTGACACAAAGTCCGCAAAAGTAATAAAAAAAGCCGAAAGCCACAATTTTTTTTACTATCTTTGTGACTATGAAAGCACTTACGAGAATCTCCGTCTCAGACTACAGGAACATTGAATTCCAACAACTCGAATTCTGTCCCGGAATCAATTGCATCTGGGGAAACAATGGCGAAGGCAAGACCAATCTCCTTGATGCGGTACATTATCTCTGCATGGTCCGCAGTGCAGTCTGCCCGGCGGAGAAGTTCCTCGCCCGCTATGGCTGCGGCGGTTTTTCCATCTGCGGTGAAGTCTCGGACGGAGACGGTACAGTGACGAAATACTCCATATCCACCTCTGGAGACAAGAAGATTCTCAAATGCGGCGGGAAAGCGTACAAGCGTTTTTCGGAGCATATCGGCAAAGTGCCTGTCGTGATGGTGACCCCGTCCGACATTTCCCTCGTGAGTGACAGCGGGGAAGCCCGCCGCCGCTTCGTCAACTCGGTCCTTTCGCAGATGAGCCCCGGTTATCTCGCCAATCTCCAGCAGTACAACCGGCTTCTGGCCCAGCGCAACCTTATCCTGAAATCCAATTATATAGACAGGGTGCTGCTGGAGTCCAACGATGCCCTGATGGGCGCGGCAGCGCAGAACATCAACTCCGAGCGAGAGCAGTTCACGGCCGTTGCAGGACCTCTGATCCGGAAATACTACAGCCTCATTTCCAGCAATCCGCAGGAATATGTTTCAGTGGCCTACAATTCGGACCTTTCCGGCGGCAGAAGTCTCGAAGATGTGCTCAGGGACCATTTCGACCGTGACTGTGTGCTGAAATTTACGGGTGCGGGTGTCCATCGCGACGATTTCGATTTTCTCCTTGCCGGGGAACCGATACGCCGCTGCGGCTCCCAGGGACAGCAGAAATCATTCCTGGTAGCCCTGAAATTCGCCCAGTATGAGATAATGAAGAATTCATACGGCTTTCCGCCGCTGCTTCTCCTGGATGACATCTTCGACAAACTGGACACGGTCCGCATGAGCAATCTTCTCCAACTTGCGACCGGCGACGGCTTCGGACAGATTTTCCTGACCGACTGCAACAAATCCCGCCTTTCGGGGATAGTTGACTCCATGAATTCCGAGAAGGCGTATTTCGAATGTGTCCAAGGGCGGTTTGTAAAAATAAATCCCGACAAATCAGATGAATAAGACTCCGTACGGCAATATTTCCAGACGCGAGTGCGTGACGCTCGGCCAGGCAATCGAAAAACTGCTTGGCGGGACAGGCATTTCAGAGGGACTGATGGCGGATGATGTCTGCCGCGCGTGGGACAGGATATGCGGCTTGCCGCAGGGAACTGCAGAACGGAGATACAGCGGGGGCAATCTGTATGTGACTTTTTCGTCATCGGCGCTTCGCACTATGATGTATCCGCATAAGGAAAGTCTTATGGCAAGGCTCAATTCCTACCTTGCCGCAAACCCGAGATTCGCCGATATCGATACTCCGGTGAGAAACATAGTATTCAGATGAAAGTCGTTGTCGATAAGGCTATTCCGTTTCTCAAGGGAGTTCTTGAACCCTACTGTGATGCTGTGGTATATCTGGACGGACGGGAGATTTCCTCCCGGGATGTCCGGGATGCTGACGCGCTTCTGGTGCGGACCAGGACAACTTGCGGAGCGGAACTTCTGGAAGGTTCTTCCGTATCCCTTGTCGCTACTGCCACAATCGGGACTGACCATATCGACATCCCCTGGTGCGAATCCCGCGGTGTGGCTGTGGGAAGCGCCGCAGGATGCAACAGTCACGGAGTCGCCCAGTATGTGACGGCGGCTCTTTGCACGCTTCACCGCAGGGGAAGCCTCAATCTGCGCGGCCTCACTGTCGGAGTGGTCGGGGTCGGCAATGTCGGCTCGAAAGTGGCTTCATACTCGGAAACTCTCGGAATGAAGGTGCTTCTGTGCGATCCTCCGCGCGCTGCCGCCGAGGGTCCGGAAGGTTTCGTTCCGCTCGAAGAACTGCTCAGGGGCAGCGATATCGTGACGGTACATGTGCCTTATGACTCATCCACCCATAATATGATTTGCGGGAAGTTCATCTCGGCGATGAAGCCCGGGGCGGTTCTCGTGAATTCCTCGCGCGGGGGAGTGATGGACCCGGATGCTGTCGCAGGAGCCCGTCTTTGCGGCCGCATAGGTTCTCTTGTGGTCGATACATGGCCGGGGGAGCCGGATATCCCGGAGGAACTGCTTTCGGCAGCCGATATCGCCACACCTCATATTGCCGGTTACAGTTTCCAGGGCAAGCAGAATGCCTCCGCAGCGGTAGTGAGAGCATTTGCGGAGCATTTCGGAATCTCTGACCTGAAGGACTTCATGCCCCTGCCGGACGGACATTCCCTGCGCTGTGTGACCATCGGTGACGATATGGATGAAAATGTGGCGGCTGTTCTCGACCTCTACGATATCGAGGCTGATTCCCGGGCGCTGAAGAGTGCACCGGCGGAATTCGAGCATCTCCGCAATTCCTATGTCTATCGGGATGAAATCCGCTTGAGACGGATTTTATAGAGCCTCGGCCAGTTCTTTCCGGTCAGGTAAATGTCGCCTGTGGCAGGGTCCAGGGCGATTCCGTTGAGCACGTCAGTGTCCTTGTCGCGCAGTTTGAAAGGAAGCAGCCCCTTGCAGTCGATAACACCCTCGACAGTTCCGTCTTCAGGGTTGATTATCATGATATTATCGGAAAGATAGACATTGGCCCATACCTTCCCGCCGATGAATTCGAGTTCGTTGAGATAGCGCACGCTCTTGTCGGAGAGTTTTACCGTGACCTTCCTTTTCAGATTGTGGTCCGGATCCATGAAAAACAGTTTCGAAGAGCCGTCGGAGGCTATCAGCTGCTTCCCGTCGGTGGTGAGTCCCCATCCCTGGCGGGGGTATTTCTGCGAACCGGTCCTTTCAAGGGTGATGGGGTCGCAGGTGAATATTTCGCCGTTGAGCCATGTGAGCAGATGCAGCCTGCCATCCAGCACCACGGATCCTTCCAAGAAATATTTCTCTTCGAAATCGACCTTCCTGACAGGAATTCCTGTTTCCAGATCCACTATCCTGAGGCTGGATTTGCCGTTCTGGCCGGTGCTTTCATACAACTGGCCGTCATGGAAGAACAGACCCTGGGTGTAAGCCCCCCTGTCATGCGGATACTCGGCAATCACTTCGGGGACATAGTGCCCGACTCCCTTGCTGCATGCGGCTGTGCCGAGCAGAAGGAGAGCCGCAGTGAAAATCCGAGTTCTGTTCTTCAAAATCATAATCGGGACAAAAGTACAAAAAAAATTACTACATTTGCGAGATTGACTTGAAATTGATGATAACTATGAACACCTACAATATCATCCTGTACGCAATGGCCATCATGGCCGTAATCGTTTTCATCTGCCTGTTCAAATTCAAGGCCGGTTACGGTTATCTCAGGGGAGGACTCGGAGGTTCGCTCAGCGTTCCCAACAAACTTGGCTGGGTGCTGATGGAGGCTCCGGCTTTTGTTTTCCTGTTTGCAATGCTCGTCTGGTTCTTTAAAAGCGGAGGTGCGGACGAAGCGGCCGCCGGCGGTTCCGATCCTGTCGTGATATCCATTATCGCCGGGCTTTTCCTGCTTCACTATTTCCAGCGCTCCTTCATCTTCCCCTTCCTTATGAAGGGCAACAGCAAGATGCCTGTCGGAATCATGTTCATGGGAATGGTGTTCAATACAATCAACTCCTATCTCATAGGATTCTGGCTTTTCAAATTCGCTCCTGCCGGCATGTACCCCACTTCATGGCTGTGGAATGCCAATTTCATTTTCGGTACATTGATTTTCCTTACCGGAATGATAATCAACATGCACTCCGACCATGTGATCCGCAGTCTCCGTAAACCCGGCGACACAAAGCACTACATTCCCCGCAAGGGACTGTATAAATATGTCACTTCCGCCAACTACTTCGGAGAATTCGTGGAATGGTGCGGCTTCGCAATGTTGAGTTACTCGCTCGCCGGTCTGCTTTTTGCAGTGTGGACATTCGCGAATCTCGCCCCGCGCTCCAAGGCGCTCACTGAAAAATACATAGCCGAGTTCGGCGAGGAATATGCCTCCCTCGGTAAAAAGAATATGATTCCATTTGTTTGGTAATTAACTTGTTATGACCGATATTTTTTCACCGTTCACCGTTGGCCCTATTACCCTTCGTAACAGGACCATACGTTCGGCGGCTTTCGAGGCCATGTGCCCGGGCCACCGTCCTTCAAAAGAATTTTTCGATTATCATACAGCTGTCGCCCGTGGTGGCATCGGTATGACTACTTTCGCATACGCAGCCGTCTGCCAGAGCGGACTTTCTTTCGAAAACCAGCTTTGGATGAGGGAGGAGATTGTCCCCGAACTCAAGAAATGCACCGACGCCGTCCACGCCGAGGGCGCCCTCTGCTCCATCCAGCTCGGACACTGCGGAAACATGTCCCACTAGGCCATCTGCGGTTGCCTTCCCTATGGAGCCTCAAGGGGCTTCAACCTTTATTCTCCTACTTTCGTACATAAGATGAACCTTGCTGAAATCCAGCAGGTCGCCAAGGCCTACGGGGATGCCGTGCGGCTTGCCATCAAAGCCGGTTTCGATGCAATTGAGGTGCACGCCGGCCACGGATATCTGATTTCACAGTTCCTTTCACCTTATACCAATCATCGTCACGATGAGTTCGGCGGCACCCTCGAGAACAGGATGAGGTTCATGAAAATGTGCATGAAGGAAGTGGTGGAGGCCGGAAAGGGCAAGGTCGCCATTTTCGTCAAGATGAATACCAGCGATGGTTTCAAGGGCGGTCAGACCACCGAAGAACTTATCCAGGTCGCCAGGACTCTCAAGGAGTGCGGGGCCGATGCAATAGTGCTTTCCGGAGGTTTTGTGAGCCGCGCTCCCCAGTATGTGATGAGAGGCGAGTTCCCTACCATTCCTCTTGCCCATTATCTTCCCCTGAAGCAGTGGTGGCTCAAGATCGGATTGCTCTTTGCCGGAAATATCGTTTCGCCCACAGTGCCGTTCAAGCCTTTGTTCTTCATGGAGGATTCCCTCAAGTTCCAGAAGGCTCTCGGAAAAGATTTCCCTCTTGTCTATGTCGGAGGAGTCGTTTCCCGCGAAGGTGCGCAGACTGTCCTCGACAACGGTTTCCCCCTCTTCCAGATGGGACGTGCCGTGCTTGAGGACACTGATTTCGTCAACAAGATGAAGGCAGACGAGCATCATTGCAGCGAGTGCGAACATTCCAATTTCTGCATCGGAAGGATGTATTCAAGGACCATGCAGTGTCACAAGCACTGTGAAGACATCACTCCCGCCCTGGAGCGCAGTGTGGCGAGAATCAATGCCCGCAACGACCGCAGGGAAAGGAAACTCGGATACAAGAAATAATATAATAAGGTGGGGTGTTCCGTCGCGCGCCTTCGGGCGTGAGGAAAGTCCGGACAGGACAGGGCGGTCCGCTGCAGAAAGTGCAGATGGGGGTAACCTTATGGACACCGTAACAGAAAATAACCGGAAGGTGCGGCTTTCCTTCGGGAGTGCCGCATTTCCAAGGGTGAAAACGCGAGGTAAGAGCTCACGACCGGTGGCAGCGATGTCATCGGGGTACGGTCCCGGATCCTGCAAAACCAAATATACCGGCAGATGAGGACGGCCCGTCCGATGCCGGGGGGTAGGTTGCGAAGATAAATGACGGATTGACACGGAAACCGGCTTACTACCCCACCTTTTTTTCAAGTGACTTATATGATGAACGGAGATATGGATTACAATACTCAAAGACCCAAAATGATTCTTCCTGAATATGGACGCAAGGTTCAGGAAATGGTTGAACATCTGCTCACTATCTCAGACAGGGAAAAACGCTCGCAGCAGGCTTTGGCTGTGGTCAAGGCCATGGAGATTCTCAATCCGCAGGTCAAGCAGCAGGAAGACTGGCAGCGCAAGTTGTGGGACCATCTTTTCATCATATCCCGATTCGAACTGGATGTCGATTCCCCTTTCCCGGCTCCCGAGAAGGCTGACCTCGATACGAAGCCGGAGCCGGTTCCCCTTCAGGATAAGCCCATCAAGGCACGTCACTACGGCCGCAACATAGAAAGTATCATAGACCTCATAGCCCGCCAGGAGGACGGTCCCCTCAAGACCCAGCTCATATTATGCCTGGCCTTGTATATGCGACGCCAGTACCTCATCTGGAATAAGGATACCGTGTCCGACGAAACCATTTTCAAGGATATCGAACTCATCAGCAAAGGTACCGTCAAGGTTCCGGAAGGACTCTCCCTTACCAAACTTTCGCCTGACGCAAATTATTACAGGCCCGGCTTTGCTCCGAAGCCTTCAGGCAGGAATTCCCGCGGCCGCAGAAGAAATTTCCAAAACAAGAAGCAGTAATGAATAAGCAGAAAAAGCAGAAGGAACTTCCCGCACACAATGGCCCGCTGAATATTCTCATAGGTCTCGCCATACTTGTCCTCGCCGCTCTGGTGCTGATCGGCGAACTGTCTTATCTTTTCCATTGGAAGCAGGACGCCAGCCTTCTTACCGGCGCGCAGAACCTTATCGGGGAAGCCTCCGGTGTTGAAAATCAGGGCGGAGTACTTGGTATGAAGATGGGACATTTCCTGGTGGCTGACTGTTTCGGCCTCGCTTCTTTTGCCGTGGTCTATATTATCTGCCTTGTGGCCTGGTATATCGCCGTCGGAATGCAGACGCGTGTGTTTGTGAAAAGGCTGCTTCTCGGTGTCACATCTATGGTGCTGCTCTCTGCCATCCTTTCGTTCGCTTCTTCACTTGTAGGCCCGGACGTCGTGTTCGAATGTGGCCTTGGGGGTGCCTCCGGAAAATATCTTTCCGGACTTCTCTGCACTTTGACAGGAAAAATCGTCACAGGA
>JAKSKQ010000041.1 GCA_024401675.1 Bacteroidales bacterium
AAAAGAGGCAAACCGCCTCTTTTTCAAATATTTTCGAAAAAATCTCAGATTTTATATGTTAAACTCCCGGGTTGCCTCTATCGCGGAACACATCCTGAATATAGGACATTTGGGATATCTTGAATGAGCTCTGGGTGCACAAACAGCCGACCCTGCCGCTGACGAGTGCCTTGTCCAGCTGATCCTGAATGGAAGTCGTACGAAATGAGAACATTTGGAAAAAATTTCCGCAAATTTAGAGAAATTATCACCAAATATTTGCGTGTACGAAAAAAATATCTACCTTTGCAGTCCCGAAAGAAAAGCTGGGTTCGTATAACGGTTAGTACATAAGATTCTCAATCTTAGAATAGGAGTTCGATTCTCCTACCCAGTACAAAGCAATTGCAAACATTACACGATCATGAAAAAAGAAATTCATCCCGAAACCTACCGTCTTGTAGCTTTCAAGGATATGTCCAATGATGTGGTTTTCATCACCCGTTCATGCGCTCCCACCAAGGAGACCATCGTTTATGAAGGTGTTGAATATCCTGTAGTCAAGGTCGAAATTTCCAACACATCTCACCCCTTCTACACCGGTAAGATGAAACTTGTGGACACCGCCGGCCGCGTGGACAAATTCTACCAGAGATACGCCAACAAGAAGAAATAATTCTTCGGGTTTCAAGACAAAGACCGATTCCTCAGCGAACCGGTCTTTTTTTTGTCTTTTCCGCCCCGAAATTCCGTGTTGCACCTATTTCAAGGAACGAAATTATTCATTATATTTGTAGGTTTGGTATTTCAGTATAAAATTATGACACGAAAACTTATTGTAGGAATCACTCAGGGCGACAGCAACGGTATCGGATACGAGGTCATCATCAAGGCCTTGGCAGACGTGCGTTGTCTGGATATGTTCACCCCCGTCATATACGGTTCGTCGAAACTTTTCGGCTTCTACAAGAAGCAGCTCCACGAACTCGAGCAGATCAACACGAATGTGATATCATCGGCTTCCGAGGCGAGGCCCAAGACTGTCAACATAGTCAACTGCCTCCCGGACGAGCTCTGCACCGCGGAGCCCGGACGTCCCACCCCCGAAGGAGCGAAGAGCGCAGTTGCAGCCCTCGACATGGCCGTAAGGGAAGCCAAGGCCGGCCTCATCGACGTGCTGGTCACCGCCCCCATCAACAAGAAAGCCATAAACGCAGCAGGCTTCAAGCACCCCGGGCACACCGAGTATCTCCAGCAGGAATTCGGGAGCAAGGATGTGGCGATGATAATGGTCTGCGACAGGCTCAAGATAGCAGTCGTGACAGGACACATTCCCCTGAAGGATGTAGCTTCAAAAATCAGCACCGAAAAAATCCTCACCAAACTCCGCATCGTGAAGGAGTCCATGGAAAGGGATTTCCGAATAGACAATCCGAAGATCGCCGTGCTCGGCCTCAACCCGCACTGCGGTGACGGCGGACTGCTCGGCGAGGAGGAAATCAACGCCATAATTCCCGCAGTGAAGAAGGCCAACGATGAGAATATCATGGCATTCGGGCCGTTCTCACCCGACGGATTCTTCGGCATGGGCCAGTATGAGAAATACGACGCTGTTCTTGCAATGTACCATGACCAGGGCCTCATTCCCTTCAAGTCAATCGCATTCGAGGACGGAGTGAACTACACCGCAGGCCTGCCCGTTGTCAGGACTTCCCCCGATCACGGCACCGCCTATGACATGGCCGGACGCGACCTTGCCGACCCCCGCTCGATGATGGCATCCATCTACGCCGCAATCGACATTGCGCGCAACCGCATCGATTACGACAATCTCAAGAGCGGAAGGCTCGTCATCGACGATCAGGCGGGAAAGCACAAATTCGGAACAATCGAGTAGAGAATGATACGCCAGCCCATAACTCTCTACACTGACGGCTCTTCAAGCGGGAATCCGGGTCCGGGAGGATACGGAATCGTGCTCGAGTGCGGCAATCTCCGCAGGGAGATTTCGGGCGGGTATTTGCTGACCACCAACAACCGCATGGAACTGATGGCGGTGATAGTGGGACTGGAAGCAATCAGATGGCAGGGAGCCGATGTGAATGTGGTGAGCGACAGTTCCTATGTAGTGAAGGCGATAAACGAAGGATGGCTGACATCGTGGCAGGCCAAGGGCTGGAAGAAGGTGAAAAATCCCGATTTATGGCAGAGGCTCGCCGCCCTCCTGCTCCGGCACAATGTTCGCTTCCACTGGGTCAAGGGCCACGCCGGACATCCGCAGAACGAATGTTGCGACCGTCTTGCTGTCGCCGCCGGAGAAGCAGCCCGGCAGGCCGGAGGTCCGATTGACGAAGGTTATGAAGCCAATAAGGAAGTAGAAAAATAAAACAACATTATATGTCATTTACAGACGTTTTCAAAAAAGTGTTCGGCACCAAGGCCGAAAGAGACCTCAAACAGCTCACGCCGAGACTGCATGAGATTCTTGCAGCATACGAAAAAATCGACGGGTTGGACAATGACGCCCTGAGGGCGAAGACAGCCGAGCTGCGCAGGCATATCAGTGAAGCCATCAGCAGCCAGGAAGAGAAGGTCGCCCAGATCAAGGAAAAACTCGCAGGAGACATTCCTGTCGATGAAAAATCGAAACTCGCCACCGAGCAGGACAAACTCGTCAAGGAGATTGACGAGATAATCGAGAAGGTTCTGGACGAGATTCTCCCCGAGGCATTCGCGATAATGAAATCCACCGCGCGCAGGTTCGCGCAGAATGAGACTGTCAGGGTCACCGCCACCCAGTTCGACCGCGACCTTGCCGCAGTCAAGGACTTCGTCACAATCGACGGCAGCCAGGCGGTATGGAAAAATCACTGGATTGCCGGCGGAAACGACATCAAATGGGACATGGTCCACTATGACGTCCAGCTCATCGGAGGCGTGGTACTGCACCAGGGCAAGATAGCCGAGATGGCCACCGGTGAAGGAAAGACACTTGTCGCCACACTGCCGGTATTCCTCAACGCCCTTGCAGGCAAGGGAGTGCATGTGGTCACAGTCAACGACTACCTGAGCAAGCGAGACGCCGAGTGGATGGGACCTCTGTACCAGTTCCACGGCCTGAGTGTGGACTGCATCGATAAATATGACGCGAATTCCGAGAAGGACAAGCGCCGCAAGGCATACCAGTGCGACATCACCTTCGGTACCAACAACGAATTCGGTTTCGATTACCTGAGGGACAACATGGCCTCCGCACAGGAGGACCTAGTACAGAGGAAGCATCACTACGCAATTGTCGATGAGGTCGATTCAGTGCTCATCGACGACGCCCGAACTCCCCTCATCATTTCCGGTCCCGTCGGAAAGCAGGAGTCGGATGCCCAGTTCCTCGAATACAAACCCTATGTGGAGAACCTCTACAACAAGCAGAAGGTTCTGGTACAGCAGCTTCTGCGCGACGCCAAGCAGCTCATCTCCGAGGGCAACACCAAGGACGGCGGCCTGCTGCTCTTCCGCGCATACAAGGGATATCCGAAGTACAAGCCGCTGATCAAGTTCCTCTCCGAGCCGGGTATGAAGCAGTTGATGCAGGAGACGGAGAACTTCTACATCCAGGACAATGAGAAGGAAATGCATGTCGTCACCGACCCTCTGTACTTTGTCATCAACGAGAAGATGCATACGGTCGATATGACCGACAACGGAAATGATGTACTCGCCGAAAAGCTCGAGGATCCTTCATTCTTCATCCTTCCCGACGTGGGCTCGGCGATTGCCGACATCCAGAAGAGCGGGCTGAGCGATATCGAGAAGCAGCAGAAGAAGGATGAGATAATGTCCGACTTCGCGCTCAAGAGCGAGCGTGTGCACACCGTCATCCAGCTCCTCAAGGCCTACGCCATGTTCGAAATCGATGTGGACTATGTGGTGATGGAGGAAAACGAGAACGGCAAGCTGGTCAAGAAAGTCAAGATTGTCGATGAGCAGACCGGCCGTATCATGGAAGGACGCCGCTGGAGCGACGGTCTCCATCAGGCTGTCGAGGCCAAGGAAAATGTGAAGGTCGAGGATTCCACCCAGACCTACGCCACAATCACCCTCCAGAACTACTTCAGGATGTACCACAAACTCTCCGGCATGACCGGTACAGCCGAGACCGAAGCCGGTGAGTTCTGGAGCATCTACAAGCTCGACGTGGTGGTCATCCCCACCAACAAGCCGATTGCCAGAATTGATAATGAAGACCTCATATACAGGACCAAGAAGGCCAAGTTCGATGCCGTAATCGCCAAGATCATAGAACTCCGCGACCAGGGACGCCCGGTACTCGTGGGTACCACCGATGTCGATACTTCCGAACTCCTTTCCAGAATGTTGCGCCTGCACGGCATACAGCATCAGGTCCTCAACGCCAAGCAGCATGCCCGCGAGGCGGAAATAGTCGCGCAGGCAGGCCAGAAGGGCACAGTGACCATCGCCACCAACATGGCCGGCCGTGGTACCGATATCAAGCTCTCCCCCGAAGTGCGCGAGGCCGGCGGTCTTGCCATCATCGGCACCGAGAGACACGATTCCCGCCGTGTGGACCGTCAGCTCAGGGGACGTGCCGGACGTCAGGGTGACCCGGGTTCTTCAACATTCTACATTTCACTCGAAGACAAACTGATGCGTCTGTTCGGTTCCGAGAGAATCGCCTCCGTGGTGGACAAGCTCGGTATGGCCCCGGACGAGGCACTTGAAAGTTCAATGCTCTCATCTTCAATCGAAAAGGCCCAGAAAAAGGTCGAGGAGAACAACTTCGGAATCCGTAAGAGACTTATCGAATACGACGATGTGATGAACTCCCAGCGCGAGGTCATCTACAATAACCGCAGGAACGCCCTCTACGGGGACAAGGTGGAAATCGATATCCTGAACATGATGCAGGACCTGAGTGTGATTTATTCCGAGCAGGCAGAGCACTATGACAGGGAGTCTTTCGACCAGCTGCTGATGAGCACCCTTTCAATCGAGTCCGGATACACCGACGACGCCGAGTTCAACAAAGCCCACACCAAGGATATCGAGGCAAAGATTTTCGCCAGCATGCAGGAAACGTATTCAAGGCGTATCGACACTATGGTCCAGAAAGCCATGCCGATTATCCGCCAGGTCTATGAAAAGCAGGGCGAGATGTACGAGAGAATCGCAATCCCTGTCACCGACGGCACCAAGGTCATCACCCTTTCAGTCAACCTGAAGAAGGCATACGAATCCGACGGCAAGGAAATCGCCAGGACTCTCTCCAAGGTCATCGTGCTCTGGAGAATCGACGACAACTGGAAGGAGCATCTGCGCCAGATGGATGATCTCAAGCAGTCAGTTCAGAATGCCACCTACGAGCAGAAGGACCCTCTCGTGGTCTATAAGTTCGAGTCGTTCAATCTCTTCAGGGATATGCTCGAGACTCTCGACAAGGAGGTTGTTTCCTTCCTCATGAGAGCCCAGATTCCTCTTCGCGATGCTTCCGAGGCTCGTCAGGCCCCTGTCCAGAGGCCCCGCATGAACAATCCTATGCAGACTTCCCGCAACGACCTTGTGACCAACGGTCCGGGCTCAGATTCTTCCCGCACCCCCGTCAAGGTCAACAAAACTGTGGGCCGCAACGATCCCTGCCCCTGCGGCAGCGGCAAGAAGTACAAGAACTGCCACGGCAGAGGGCTTTAGCAGCATTTTGCGAATTTATACGAATACTACAAAGACAAATAAACAAATATCAAAATCATGAATATCACTGCAACAAAACAGGAACTCCCCAATGTGAATTCCGTCAGCCGCATTTCTGCCGGCACCAAAATCAAAGGAGAAATCACTTCCGAATTCGACATCCGTATCGACGGTGAATTCGATGGACGCATTTTCTCAAAGGGCAGAGTTGTAATAGGTGACAAGGCCAATGTCACCGGCACCATAATCTGCAACAACATTGACCTCTGGGGAAAACTCGAGGGCTCTGTCATAGTCAAGGAAGTCCTCACTCTCAAGGATGGCTGCTCTCTCAAGGGTGACATCAAGACCAACAAGATTCAGGTCGAAATCGGTGCAGTTCTCAACGCAGTCTGCGCCACCATCTCCCAGCAGGAATATGACAAACTCGCTGCAGCGGGAAAGCCCCAGGGTGCACCGCAGCAGGAAGTCAGGAAATAAGTTTCCCTTATTCCGGGACATACTGAAAAGAGGCGACCCGTTCGGGCCGCCTCTTATTGTATGCAAAGCGGAGAATTACTCGCCTTTTTCAAGTTTGTCCTTGAGAGCTGCAAGAGCGTCGATGTCTCCGAGAGTAGTCTTCTCGATGTTGGAGTTGATCTTCTTGACAGCCTTCTTGGTGGACTCTGCCTCAGAAACAGGCTTCTCTGCTGCGGGAGCGGGAGTAGCATAAGTCTTCACGTGAGAGACAGTGATGCGGTGGATGCTCTTCTTGAGGTCAGTGACCTTGAATGAAAGAGTCTCGCCTGCTACAGGAGCGCTGCCGTCTTCCTTGGTCATTTCCTTTGCAGGGCAGAAAGCCTCTGTGTCGGCGTTGATGGTGATGACGGCGCCCTTGTCATTGACTGAAGCGACAGGAGCCTCGAATACAGTGCCTACTGCGTAGTTGGTCTCGATCTCATTCCAAGGATTGGGAAGGATCTGCTTGTGACCGAGGCTGAGCTTGTGTCCTGCCTCATCGAAGTCGAGGATGACAACCTCGATGGAGTCACCTGTATTGACAATCTCTGAAGGATGTTTGATCTTGTTCCAGGAAAGGTCGCTGATGTGGACGAGTCCCTCGACACCTTCCTCAAGCTCTGCGAACACGCCGAAGTTGGTGATGTTGCGAACAATGGCGTTCTGCTTGCTGCCTACAGGATATTTCTCGCGGATGTTCTCCCAAGGATTGGCAACGAGCTGCTTCATACCGAGTGACATCTTCATGCCCTCACGGTCGAGAGTAAGAATCTGAGCCTCGACTTCCTGGCCGACCTTGAGGAAATCCTGGGCGATGCGGAGACGGGGGCTCCAGCTCATCTCTGAAACATGGATAAGACCCTCGACGCCGGGGATAATCTCGACGAATGCACCGTAATCGGCAACGAGAACGACTTTACCCTTAACCTTGTCGCCGACCTGGAGGTTGGCGTCAAGAGCCTGCCAGGGCTGAGGAGTGAGCTGCTTCAAGCCGAGACCGATGCGGCCCTTTGTCTCATCGAATGAAGTGATGACGACATTGATCTTCTGGTCGAGTTCGACGATTTCCTTGGGATCGTTGATGCGGCCCCAAGAAAGGTCAGTGATATGAATGAGACCGTCGATGCCTCCGAGGTCAACGAATACACCGTAGTTGGTGATGTTCTTGACTGTACCTTCGACAACCTGGCCGACCTCGAGATTTCCGAGAATCTGCTTCTTCTGCTCTTCGATTTCAGCTTCAACGAGAGCCTTGTGTGAAACCACTACATTGCGGAATTCAGGGTTGATCTTGACAATCTTGAGATCCATAGTGGTGTCAACAAATACATCGTAATCGTGGATGGGTTTCACATCGATCTGGCTGCCCGGGAGGAAAGCCTCGATGCCGAACACGTCAACGATCATACCACCCTTGGTGCGGGTCTTGATGTAACCTTTGACGATTTCGTTATTGTTGTATGCCTCATTGACCATGTCCCAAGAGCGGATCTGACGTGCTTTCTTGTGGGAAAGGATGAGCTGACCCTTCTTGTCCTCGGTGTTCTCGACAAAAACTTCGATTTTGTCACCGACTTTGAGGTCAGGATTGTAACGTACTTCGGGAGCCATGATGACACCCTCGCTCTTGTAACCGATGCCGACGATGATTTCCCTCTTGGAAATACCGGTAACGACACCTTCTACGACTTCACCCTCTACAACTTTTGAAAGGGTGCTTTCGTACTGGGCTTCCACAGCGGCTCTGTCGCCACCATAGACATCTTTGTTTTCAAACGCTTCCCAGTCGAACTTGTCCGGCTCGACAGAGGCATTCATGATAGGTTTAACTTCTTCTTCCATAATTTTTTGATTTTAATTAGGAGTTTAACATTATGTTTCGTGCTTTTTCCGCCAAAATGCGTAAAAAGCGTGCGAAGATAGACATATTTATTTTATTTTCAAAACTTTGAAGGCCTTTTCCTCGCTGAAACTGTAATATGCCCCGTCCGCGACCACAAGATGGTCCAGCAGCTTGATATCGAAGGGTTCGAGAGCCTTTTTCAAACGGGCGGTCTGCTCGATGTCGGCAGTGCCCGGATACGGGCTTCCGGACGGATGGTTATGTACCATTATGATGCCGGAGGCCTTCTTTTCAAGAGCGCGGCTGATGATGGTCCGCGGATCGATGACCGTAGAACTCAGCCCGCCTTTGGAAAGCATTTCCATGGATATGAAATTCAGTTTCCGCCCCAGATACACAATCCACATCTGTTCATGGTCCAGGCCCCTCAACCTTGGCCTGACGATACGATAGACAGTCTCCGGATCGGCCAGGACATGTCCTTTCCCACCGCTTTGGGCGGCGGCAATTTCAGCGCGGCGTCCCAGTTCGAAGGCGGCGGCTATGGTGCAGGCCTTGTCCCTGCCTATGCCCGGAACCGAACGCAGCACATCCACGGATGCGGCACCCATCGCAGGAAGGGAGCCCCCGAACAGATTGAGCAGTTCGGAAGCCACTTCCACGACATTCTTCCCGCCGGTGCCGGTACGCAGGAGAATCGCCAGAAGATCGGAATCGCCAAGAGAGGAGGGACCATAGGAAAGCAGTCTCCCGCGCGGCCGTTCCCGGTCACACATTTCTTGGATTTTCATTTGATTGGCGGCTCTCCATCGGGCAGAGGGTGAAGATCCTTGGAGAAGCCTTTCCGGAACAAGCAAAAACCGCGCCTTATCAGAAGCGGAATCCGAAGGTCAGGCCGACCGCATTGCCACCGAAAAGAGTGGTCTGGGAAGATGCGGCAAGGCTGGGGCGCCCGAAACTGGACTGCCGGGGAAGAACCGGAGAGTTGAAGCCACCGCCGCCCGGGCAACCGGCTCCGCCGCCGTATGACGCGAGTTGCAGGTCCGGATTGATGACTCCGAGAGACATATCCATGGTGATATCCTCCGAAATCTCGAAATTCCTCATATATGAGAAAACATTCGCATCTATGACTTGCAGAAGATAGAACCCGACCATCGCCAGAACAGAATAATCCCTGTACTTTCGGAACTCGTCACGATAGTAGAGAGCCTGGTCCGAAGAAATCCTCCCGGAATATCCCGGCTCCATGGATTCTATATATATTCCTCTGTATCTCAAGTAATTTGTTCTGTTCTGAAGGAAGAAATACACAGAGCCGGCCATGAGAAGGTCATAGACGGGCACCTTCCAGAACTCACCGTTGTACGCCTGTCCGAGTCCCGGGACCAGAAGAGAGTACAGAGTGGCCCTGCCGGGCAGATGCCCCTGTGTCCGGTCATAGCAGATGACACCGTCGAGAAGCGCAGCCCAGTAGAATACTCCGGCCCCCACGAAACCGGCGGTCGCCCACTGCTTGTTGTGAAGTTCGCCAGTCTGCTTGTATTGAAGGTGATTGTAGATTCCGACACCCAGGCCGGCGCCTATTCCGCCATATATTATAGGAAGTTTCCAGTAATCCTTATTATATATCTGCTGGCAGCCCACAAAAATCACAGAACCGGCAAATGAGGTACCGATACGGATGCGCCTCTTGTGTCCCATTCCTTCGAAAAATTCCGAAAATGAGAAAAGTTTGTCAGTAGTGTCCGACTGGAAAGTGGTGTCGTTGGGTTCGTTGTAGTTCTGGGTGAAAGCCTGCGAGCGGAACTGCGCATGGGCACTCCTCCCCGACAGTCCTGCAAGCAGGATGACGGACAAGACTACAATCCGCAGCAACGCTCTGACATTCATTATTTTCCTGATAAAAGAGCCAACAGCGACTCAACCTCGGAATCCGAAGAGAACCTTATTGTGATCGAGCCCTTTCCGGACTCGTTGCGGCTGACCTTCACATTGCTTCCGCCCATCACGGAACCGATTTTCTCAAGCACCTGACGGTGAGCCTCGGGCAGAGCCTCATTGCGGCGTACAGCCTTGCGGGAGGCTTCCGGTTTGAGGTCCCTCGCTATTTTGGCCTCAAGTTCCCTCACTGACATTCCGCTGCGGACAACCGCATCGCAGAGAATTTCCTGATACTTGGGGTCGTCCACCGAGAGGAGCACCTTGGCGTGGCCCACTGAAATGAGACCGACCTTGATGTCGTGCTGTATTTTTGCAGGCAGTCTGAGAAGACGGAGATAATTGGTGATGGACACACGCTTCTTGCCTACCCTGGAAGCCATCTGTTCCTGAGTGAGATTGCATTCGTCGATAAGGCGCTGATAACTCAAGGCAACCTCGATGGGGTCAAGGTCAGCCCTCTGGACATTCTCCACAATGGCCATCTCCAACATCCCCTGGTCGGTGGGCTCGAGAATATACGCCGGGATCTCCGTGAGGGCGGCCCTGCGGCAGGCTCTGTAACGCCTTTCACCGCTGATTATCTGATACTTGTCAGTTCCCTTGCGGCGAACCGTAATAGGCTGGATGAGTCCGAGAGAGCGAATGCTGTCGGCAAGTTCCTCAAGCGCATCCTCGTCGAAATTGGTACGGGGCTGGAAGGGGTTGGGCTCTATCATATCGACCGGAACCCTCACGATATCCGCATTCCCGCGATGTCCCGCAGCAGTCTGGGGAGTCACGATTTCCTTGTTGACATATCCTACCGGCTGGCGGAGACCGCTGAGGTCGCTTCCGCCGAGAAGGGCGCCGAGTCCCTTGCCTATTCCTCTGGGTGGCTGTGGCATAACTTATTGCAATTTCTGTCCGTTTCTTTCAAGAACCTCGCCCGCGAGATTCAGGTAATTGGTGGTGCCGTTGCTGACAACATCATAAAGGATGATGGGCTTGCCGTATGAGGGAGCCTCGCTCAGGCGTATGTTGCGCTGGATGATACTGTTGAATACCAGGTCCTTGAAATGTTCGCGGAGTTCGGCGAGCACTTGGGCGTGTGACTTGGTGCGGGCATCGAACATCGTGACCACGAAGCCCTCGATTGTAAGGCCGGGATTGGGGCCGTTCTGCACAAGCGAGATAGTCTTCAGGAGTTTTCCGAGTCCCTCGAGAGCAAAGTATTCGGGCTGGACGGGCACGATGACAGAGTCCGCCGCGGCGAGAGCATTGACAGTTATCACTCCGAGGGAAGGAGAGCAGTCGATTATTATAAAGTCATACTCATCCCTGATGGGAGCGATGGCGTCGCGAAGTCTGTATTCTCTGTTATCGGCATCAGCAAGTTCGATTTCCACACCGACAAGGTCTATGTTGGCGGGAATCATCCGGAGTCTTTCGATTTCGGTCTGAATAAGAGTGTCCCTCACGTCGATTCCGCCCATAAGCAGTTCATACATAGAGCGTTTCTGGCCGTTATCGGGAGTAAAATTCAGACCGGAGGTGGTATTGGCCTGAGGATCGGCGTCGATGATGAGCACCTTTTTCTCAAGCACCGCCAGGGACGCGGCGAGATTTATGGCCGTGGTCGTCTTTCCGACTCCGCCCTTCTGGTTGGCAATGGCAATGACTTTACTCATATATAACAATATCTATATGCTTTCCGTATCTGGATCAAACGGACAAATTTACGAAAAAAATCTGAATTCCGAGTCCCGGGCTGCTTGCAGCATTCAATGATTTTTTGTAATTTTGCTTGCTTATTTGTGTCCAAATAGAATTACTCATAATAATGAAGCAAGCATACGTATTCCCGGGGCAGGGTTCCCAATTCTCCGGCATGGCAAAAGATCTCTACGAGACCGACACCGCAGCCAGGGCGAGACTGGAGAAAGCCAACGACATCCTCGGTTTCAGAATAACTGACATAATGTTTGACGGCACGGACGAAGACCTGCGGCGCACAGATGTGACCCAGCCGGCCGTGTTCCTCCATTCCACAGTGCTCGCTCTCAGCGCGATAGAGCACGGGATTGTGCAGCGGCCCGATATGGTCGCCGGACACTCCCTCGGAGAATTTTCAGCCCTTTGCGTCGCCGGAGCCATAGACTTCGAGGACGCTCTTGTCCTGGTGAGCAAAAGGGCCCGGGCCATGCAGTCCTGCTGTGAAAAGACTCCCGGAACTATGGCCGCCGTCATTGGCTGCGACCCTGTGGTGCTTGAGGATACGTGCAGAAAGGTCAGCGCCGGCGGTTCCGGAATCGTAATCCCGGCCAACTACAACAACTTCACCCAAACAGTGATATCAGGCACTGCCGCTTCGGTTCAGGCGGTCTGCGAAGCAGTCAAGGGCACCGGCAAGGTAAGAGCCGTGGTCCTTCAGGTCGGCGGAGCCTTCCACTCCCCTCTCATGGAGCCGGCCCGCATAGAACTGGCAAGCGCAATCGAGGCGACTTCATTCAAAAGCGCATCATGTCCTGTGTATCAGAATGTCACAGCCCTTGCATCGACCGACCCGGATGTGCTGAAGAAGAATCTTCTCGCCCAGCTCACATCTCCTGTCAGATGGACTGACAGTGTCAGCAACATGATTTCCGACGGTGCCGTCAGGTTCACTGAAATCGGCCCCGGAAAAGCCCTCAGGGGCATGATAAGCAAAATAGCAGCAACTCTCCTGAAGGAAGTCGAAGTCGGAGGCATGTCTTCGCTCTCCCCGGAGCAGCAGAATCAGTAAATACACAAACAAACAATAATTTTATGGCAACAGAAAAAAAATTCATCACCTGTGACGGCAATTACGCTGCAGCGCACATTGCCTACCTTTTCAGCGAGCACGCCGCCATCTACCCTATCACGCCTTCTTCAACGATGGCCGAATATGTGGACGAGTGGGCAGCCCAGGGAAAGAAGAACCTTTTCGGAGAGACAGTGAAAGTCACTGAAATGCAGAGCGAAGCCGGTGCCGCCGGTGCAGTGCACGGCTCACTTCAGGCCGGTGCCCTCACCTCGACGTTCACCGCTTCCCAGGGACTTCTCCTCATGATTCCGAACATGTACAAGATTGCCGGCGAACTTCTCCCCGCAGTTTTCCATGTTTCAGCGCGTACCCTCGCATCACACGCACTTTCAATCTTCGGCGACCATCAGGATGTGATGGCATGCCGTCAGACAGGGTTCGCAATGCTTGCCTCCGCTTCCGTGCAGGAAGCCCTCGACCTGGCAGCCGTCGCACATCTGTCCACAATCAAATCACGCATTCCCTTCATCCACTTCTTCGACGGTTTCAGGACTTCACATGAAATCCAGAAAATCGAACTCATCGACGAAGAGGCTCTCAAGGGCATGATTTCCACCAAGAGCCTTGCCGCATTCAGGGCTTCAGCCCTCAATCCCGACGCTCCTGTGACCCGCGGTACCAACCAGAACTCCGACGTCTATTTCCAGGCGCGTGAGGCTTGCAACCGTTTCTATGACGAAGTTCCCGACATCGTAGCCCGCTACATGGGCGAGATCAGCGAACTGACAGGACGCAACTACCGTCCGTTCGACTACTACGGAGATCCCGACGCTGAAAACATCGTCATCGCAATGGGTTCCGTCACCGACACCATCAAGGAAACAATCGACTATCTTGCAAAGAAGGGCAAGAAATACGGTCTTGTCATCGTGAGACTCTACCGTCCTTTCTCTATCAAGTACTTCATGAAGGTTCTCCCCAAGCACGTGCGCAAGATTGCGGTTCTCGACCGCACCAAAGAGCCCGGAGCCCTCGGAGAGCCCCTCTATATGGACATCAAGACCGCTTTCCAGGGCGAGAAGTACGCACCTGAAATTCTCGGCGGCCGCTACGGTCTGTCTTCAAAGGACACCACTCCCGCCCAGATTATAGCAGTGTTCGACAACCTCGATGCCGAGGAGAGCAAGCAGAACTTCACAATCGGAATCGTGGATGACGTGACCTTCAAGAGCCTTCCCGTGAAGAGGGAAATCTCAATAATGAAGGCCGGCACCGCCGAGTGCAAGTTCTACGGTCTCGGTTCCGACGGTACTGTAGGTGCCAACAAGAACAGCATCAAGATCATCGGTGACCACACCAGCAAATACGCCCAGGGCTATTTCGACTACGATTCCAAGAAGAGCGGCGGATACACCTGCTCACACCTTCGTTTCGGAGACGAGCCCATCAAGGCTCCCTACCTTGTCAGCACTCCTGACTTCGTGGCCTGCCATGTACCTTCATACCTCACCAAATACGATGTCCTGAAGGGCATAAAGGACGGCGGCACATTCCTTCTGAACAGCCTCTGGGACGAGGCCGAGACCATCAAGCGTCTCCCCGAGAATGTGAAAGGCATCCTCGCTCGCAAGCACGTCAACTTCTATATCATCAACGCCACCAAGATTGCCGCCGAGATCGGCCTCGGTTCAAGGACCAACACCATTCTCCAGAGCGCATTCTTCAAGATTACCGGAATCATTCCCTACGAGGATGCGGTAGCCTACATGAAGAAAGCCATCGACAAGTCCTATGGCAAGAAGGGCGAGAACATCGTGAAGATGAACTACGCTGCTGTGGACCGCGGAGGCGAATATACCAAGGTTGAAGTTCCCCAGGAGTGGGAGAGCATCACAGCCAAGTTCGAGGTTCCCGGAAAAGAGCGTCTCGCTCCCGCATTCGTGAAGGAAATCGCCGATGTGGTCAGCTCACAGTGCGGTGACACTCTTCCCGTGTCCGCTTTCGTGGGTCGCGAAGACGGTACTATCCCTTGCGGTACAGCAGCTTATGAGAAGCGCGGTGTAGCCACAATCGTTCCCGTCTGGACTCCTGAAAACTGTATTCAGTGCAACTCTTGCGCTTATGTCTGCCCTCACGCAGCCATCCGTCCGTTCATCCTCACCGATGAGGAGGCCGCTGCCGCTTCTGCAGCCGGAGTGAAGGCCGCTGAAGGCAAGGCCAACCTCAAGGGTTATAAATACTCTCTCGCAATCTCCGCCGCCGACTGTACCGGTTGCGGCAACTGCGCCGATGTCTGCATGGCAAAGGAGAAAGCCCTCACCATGGTTTCAGCCGACAAGGAAAGCGAGACTCTCCAGAAGGAGTTCGACTACCTCAACACCAAGGTCGGATACAAGACCAATGTGGTGGATGTGAAGGCCAATGTGAAGAACTCACAGTTCGCACAGCCTCTGTTCGAGTTCTCAGGTGCCTGCGCCGGCTGCGGCGAGACTCCTTATATCAAGACCATCACCCAGCTCTTCGGTGACAGGATGATGATCAGCAACGCTACAGGCTGCTCTTCAATCTACAGTGCCGCCTTCCCTTCAACTCCTTTCTGCACCAACGCCGCCGGTCACGGTCCCTCTTGGCAGAACTCCCTCTTCGAGGACAATGCCGAGTTCGGCCTCGGAATGAAAGTCGGTTCAGACAGGGCCCGCACCACTGTTGCCAATCTGATGAAGAAAGGCCTCGAGTGCCCCGAGTGCTCAAGCGAGATCAAGGACCTCTTCGCAAAATGGCTCTCCGCTCCTCAGGACGGTGCAGTTACCCGCGAAGTTGCCGACAAGCTCGTTCCCCTCATGAAGGAATGCAGTTGCCCGACCTGCGCCAAACTTCTCGAATACGAGCACTTTATTCCCGCCCGCAGCCAGTGGATCTTCGGTGGTGACGGTTGGGCATATGATATCGGATACGGCGGAGTCGATCACGTCCTCGCTTCAGGTGAGAATGTGAATGTCCTCGTCCTCGATACCGAGGTTTACTCCAACACCGGTGGACAGAGCTCCAAGAGTACTCCTGCCGGAGCCATTGCGAAATTCGCCGCTTCAGGAAAGAAGATCCGCAAGAAGGATCTCGGAATGATGGCAATGAGTTACGGTTATGTATATGTAGCCCAGGTGGCTATGGGTGCATCTCCCGCCCAGTTCCTCACAGCCCTCAAAGAGGCCGAGGCTTATGACGGACCTTCACTCATCATAGCCTATGCTCCTTGTATCAACCACGGTCTGAAAGCCGGTATGGGCAAGAGCCAGAAGGAGGAGAAGCTCGCTGTCGAGTGCGGTTACTGGCACCTCTACAGGTACAACCCCGCTCTCATCGACGAAGGCAAGAATCCTTTCACTCTCGATTCAAAGGAGCCCGACTGGACCAAATTCCAGGACTTCCTCAAGGGTGAGGTACGTTTCGCATCCCTGTACAAGCTCTTCCCCGAGCAGGCTCAGGAACTTCTCCAGAAGACAGAGGAATTTGCAAAGATTCGTCTTGAAAGCTACAAACGCCTTGCAAAATAACATTCAATGAAAAGAATCATGTCCATGACAATTGCGCTCCTGAGCGCAATTGTCGTTTTCGCCCAGGGCGAAGAAAACATGCCGCTTCCCAACGATCCCGCCGTCAAGACAGGAAAGCTTGACAACGGCATGACTTACTACATCCGCCACAACGACCTGCCCGCAGGACGCTGTGAATTCTACCTCGCCACCAATGTGGGAGCGATTCAGGAAGCTCCGGACCAGGACGGTCTGGCACATTTCCTCGAGCACATGTGCTTCAACGGTCTGAAGAACCTTCCCGGCAAGCAGATGCTCGACTACCTCCAGAGCATCGGAGCCGAATTCGGCCGCAACATCAACGCCTCCACGGGAGTAGAGCACACACAGTACATGCTCAACAATATCCCCGTGAGCAGAGAGGGCATCCT
>JAKSKQ010000042.1 GCA_024401675.1 Bacteroidales bacterium
GCAGGGTACGAAACAATCACTTCCCGGAAAATCCAGAGGCGAAAAAGAACTATGGCGCAAAAATAGCCGAAAAATCATAATTTCTCAATACATTTATCTGTTTGTAGGGATTTTGACGAAAAATTGCTAAATTCGGAGTTTGTTGACCAAGAGCAAAACGAAACATGAAAAAAATCGCCATCCTTATCGCACTCGCAGCAGTTTTCGGCAGTTGCACTCCGGAAAAAGACTACAGATTCGACGGTAGCATATCCGCCGAAGTGCTGGACAATTACCTGTCCAGAGCCATAACAATCAGTGAGTTCCTCACTCCGGACGAATTCCTTAATGAAGGCTCATACCCGGACAGGCAGGCGGACGTTGACCTGATACTGAACACGGGAGCCAAATTCGTCGGGAGGGCCATCTACCGATGGGGCGGTGAACAGGTGCTGAGCAATCCCGAATTCTGGGACGGCGCGAAGAAACTCGCGGACCAGGTTCATGCGGCGGACCCCGATGTCATCTTCCAGGCCGCCGTTTTCGAAGCCATCTATAAGAAAGGAGTCGATCAGGTGAAAATACCCGCCTGGGTGTTCGAAGCCTTCGATCTCCCGGTTGAAGACAGATGCTTCCGGTATGACGATATGATTTTCCCCGAGGGACTCGGAGTGAATCTCTGGGGAGTGGACGGCAGTGTGCCCGACATCCGCCAGAGAGAGACTCAGATGTGGTTTCTCTTCCTCATCACTTCCTATGTCAATATTGGCTGCGAAGCCATCCATTTCGGGCAGACTTACTGGATCGGCCACGAAGACCGTCAGAACTGGGCGGTGTTTGACCAGTTCCTCACAAAAGTACGCGCCTATGCCTCAGAGCATGCCAGAAGGCACATCGTGCTTTTCGACGCCCATGCCTACTGTCAGGGAATGATGGCCGGAGACCGCAGCCTCCTCGATTTCATCTCCTTCCCCCTCCGTGCGAAGACCGATACCACGGTGCATCTCGGAGCATGTATGGAAGTCGGTTGGAAAGACGCTGTATATTGCAAGACCGGCCCGGCTGTGATGCCTTCCGGTTGGAGCTGCGAACATACCCCCTATCTTGTTGAGTTCGACAACTACGGGGTCACCGACCATCCGGGAGAGTGGCGGATGAATGCAAGCGGCCTTCCTGATTTCTGGGGTTACGATGAAATCACATGGTTCTATAGTCTCGGCGAAGGTCGCCGTGAGGCATTCCTTGAATATGCAACCAAGTGGATTCGCGAGAATGACCCTGCCGGTCACCTTCAGATGCCCGGCCGTCGCGGAGTTACCCTCGGTCACGGTCCGGGACAATTCTTCATGGGCCGCGCTGTGGAGAAATCCGACGCGGTGCCCTACGGTATGGGACTTGAGAAGACCATCATAAAAATATGGGATAATTAGCACATCTTATGAAGGAACTTCAGGAGATTACGCCGCTGACCGATGACAAACTGTACATGTCATCGTACTATTTTCAGAATCAACTGGACTTTCCCATACATTATCACGAGGACTACGAGCTCAACCTTACTTGCAATGCCCGCGGAAAGCGTATTGTGGGAACTCTTGTCGAAGATCTTGATGAATACGACCTTACACTTGTATTCCCTGATGTCGTGCACTGCTACAAGCGGGCTGTTGATGAGACTTGCCTGGGCAGTGAGGTGACTGTGGTGCAGTTCAGCAAGGATATGCCACTGTGGAGGGTTATGAGTACGGTTCAGTTTTCAGCCGTCTGCAATATGCTTTCCATGCCTGTTTCAGGGCTGAAATTCTCGAAAGAAATCGCGCGGATTCTCAAAAACAAGATTCAGTCGATAGCATACCGCACGGATTTCGAATCAGGCATGCGCTTCCTTGAGATATTGAACTTCCTTGCCTGTGTGGACCCTGCCGATGTCAGGATTCTCGGCAGCGAGAAGACTAAGATCAACCGCAGCCGCAACGTGCGGATATGCAAGATCATAAAGTTTACCGAAGACAATTTCAGCCGTAAGATAAGCCTTTCGGAGATAGGGGAACTTGTCGGCATGTCCGCATCTTCAGTGAGCCGTCTTTTCAAGAAAAGAACCGGGCATAACTATTGGGATTTTCTTATGGACTGTCGTCTGGAGAGTGCTCAGCGCATGATTACCGGTACCGAACTGAGCATTTCCGAGATAGCCTATTCCTGCGGATTCAATTCTCCTTCCAATTTCAACAAGGTGTTCCGCGAGAAGCATGGAATCACACCGAAACTCTACCGCGAAAGATTCAAGAAATCCATGCAGTAGATTCATGAATATGATGAAAAAACAATAATAATTTATATGCATACTTTTTTAATGATTTTGATTATGCTCAATTGGGAAATCGGAGTAGGACGGGAGCCGGAGACTTTTGTCCCGGCAACAGTTCCTGGCGCCTGCCAGATGGATATCGCCAAAAGTGAAAACTATCCATCCTGGCAGTTCTCCGACAATTACAAGATGTTCGGATGGATGGAGGATGTGGACTTCACCTATAGGACAAGTTTCGACAAACCTGTACTCAAAAGGGGGGAAAGCCTGTGGCTGTGTTCCAAAGGAATTGATTATCAATGTGAAATCAGCATCAACGGCGTTCAGGTAGCCACCCACGAAGGTGCCCTTTCTCCGGTTCAGGTGCGTCTCGATGAATATCTTCAGGCCAAGGACAATGTCCTGAAAGTCGTGATTCTGAAGGCACCGAAAAGACCTGGTGTCCCCAAGGGACGCGAGGAGGCCTCCTATTGCTGCAAGCCCCCTGTATCCTACGAATGGGACTGGCATCCCAGACTCATTCCTTCCGGAATCTGGGACGAAACCTCTTTGGTAATCCGCAAATCAGCATGGATTGAGAATACCGGGATAAGCTACGAGCTCAGTGACGATTTTTCCAGTGCCGACCTGCATGTCGATGTCCTGACTGCCGGCAAGGTGAAGGGCACATCACTCAGATTCACCCTGCTTGACGCCGCAGGCAACAAAGTTTTCAGCCGGAAAGGGAGTGACTCTTCCGCATTGGGCGGTGTCCTCGAGAATCCTGAACTCTGGTGGACCTGGGACCATGGAGAGCCCTATGTCTATACCTATGAAGTCGAACTTCTCTCTTCAAACGGAGAAATTCTCGACAAGGTCACCGGTCAGACAGGTTTCCGTCGTGTGAGGCTTGTGATGAATACTGACTCATGGGCAAAGCCCGACGGAAAAGTCAAGACCCGTTCGGATGCTCCGGCTCAGATTGAACTCAACGGCCGTCGGATTTTTGCAAAAGGCTCCAACTGGGTCGCTCCGGAAGTCTTTATCGGATATGCCGACCAGAAGCGTTACAATGAGATGATAGACCTTGGAATCAAGGCTAATTTCAACATATTCAGATGCTGGGGCGGCTGCGCTCCGAGCAAGGATGCGTTCTACGACGAATGTGACCGCCGCGGAATACTTGTTTGGCAGGAATTTCCTCTTGCCTGCAACAAGTATCCCGATGACCCTCATTACCTTGCTGTTCTCGAGCAGGAAGCGCGCTCTATTGTAAGGCGGATCCGCAATCACCCCTGCCTTGCCATCCTGTGCGGAGGCAACGAACTTTTCACTTCATGGTCAGGGATGGACGACCAGGCTCTTCCCCTGCGCCTTCTCAACAAGATCTGCTACGAGTTGGCCCCGGAAATTCCCTTCAATATGACCTCACCTCTGAACGGAATGGCCCACGGCTACTATCTTTTCAAGGATGGCGACCAGACAGTCCATCAGTGGATGGATGAAGCCCGCTGCACTGCATATACCGAGTTCGGAGTCCCGGGAGTCTCACCCCGCGAAGTCCTTGAGAAGATTATTCCCGAGGATGAACTCTTCCCGGTCGGTCCCACCACTGCCTGGGCCGTACACCATGCCTTCTATGCGTGGGACGGCAAGCCGGCGACATGGATTGACCTTGAGACCATAAAATATTTCTTCGGAGAGCCGACCAGCCTGGACGACCTTATCAGAAAGAGTTCCATCATCCAGGGCGAGGGTTACAAGGCTATATATGAAGAGGCCCGGCGCCAGAAGCCGCATTGTGCGATGGCCATGTGCTGGGACTTCAACGAGCCCTGGCCCGCAGCAGCCAACAACTCCATTACCACATATCCTGCTGTTCCCAAAGGATGCTTTCCGAGCGTGTCCGCCGCTTGCCGTCCGATATGCTCAAGCGCCAAGTTCATGAAGTATCAATGGACTGCTTCCGAGACATTGGAATTCACTCTGTGGCTTCTCAATGACACATTCGGGAAAACCCCTGCTCCTTACACGATGACAGCAATTCTGGTGGCTCCGGACGGAACACAGACCGAACTCCAGTCCTGGACCACTCCTTCGGCCGCGGACAACGAGAATATCCAGGGCCCTTGTGTGAAGACAGTGCTCCCGACATGGGACGGAGCCTGCACATTCACGGTCAAGGTGCTTGTCAGCGGACACCCCGAGATGGACAGCAGTTATACTCTCGCCTATAAGAAATAATAATTTCCGTATATGAAGAAGTCTTTTATCGCCGCTGTTTTACTTGCGGCCGCGACATTTGCATCAAATGCTGAAATACGCCTCCCCGCCCTTATTTCGGACGGGATGGTCCTCCAGAGGGAAAGCACTATCAATATATGGGGCAAGGCCGAGAAGGGGAAAACGCTTTCCGTATTTACTTCTTGGGACAAGTGTTCCCTGAAAGCAGTCCCGGATGCAGATGGCTTCTGGCAGGTCAAGGCAAGGACCCCGGAAGCCGGCGGCCCGTACTACATTACTGTCAGCCAGGGCAGGGAAAAGGTGACAGTGAGCGATGTGATGATAGGTGAGGTGTGGCTCTGCTCCGGTCAGAGCAATATGCAGATGCATCTCAAGGGCTATGACTCCCAACCCGTCGAAGGCTCTTTCGAGGCCATACTCCAGTCTCCTTCCCAAACCAATCTGCGTCTCTTCCATGTCCCTCTCAAAGCCGTGGAGGGCTATGCCGAGGATGTGGATGCGAAATGGGAGCACTCCGGAATCGGCAGCGCCGAGATGTTTTCAGCGATAGGTTATTTTTTCGGTGAGGCTCTTGCCGACAATCTTTCGGTTACGGTCGGCATGATAGAAAGCGACTGGGGTGGCACCAGAATCGAATCATGGATGAGCGAGGACAGGGTCAGGGCCATCAATCCTGAACATCTTCAGGCGGATAGCAATCTCGGCACTCTTTCCCCCAACAGGACTGCCATACTTTGGAAATCTATGATTTATCCTATGAGCAGATATGCCATCCGCGGCTTCCTGTGGTATCAGGGTGAGTCCAATGTCGGTCCCAAAGGCTATCTTTACGATAAACTGATGCAGGCGATGGTTGACCAGTGGCGCAGCGAGTGGCAGAAGAACGGCACTGTGGAAAATGGCGAGGACCTTGCATTCCTCTATGCACAGATATCCCCGTTTGACTACAACAACCCGGCCCATTGGTTCGGCCGGAAATGGGATATCTCCCTTCCTATTGTATGGGAGGCCCAGATGAGGGCTCTTTCTCTCATTCCCAACTCGGATATGGCCGTAAATGTCGATCTTGGCAGCGCGACCTACATCCATCCGTCACAGAAGAAAGTTCTCGCAGACCGTTTCCTCATGCTTGCCATGCACGATGTCTATGGTGCGTCTTGCGCCGGCACCGATTGGCGTGGCCCGATTTTCAAAAGTGCAGAATTCACCTCCGGCAAGGCAGTTGTGGAATTCGAGACAGTCAGCACGCTCTGTCCCGCGGATCCTTTCATCCGCATTCCGGTCAAGGGCTTTGAGATAGCAGGCGCGGACAGGGTGTTCCATCCCGCCGAGGCCTATGTTGCCAATAAGACTTATAAATTCTCCCGCAAGGTTGAGGTGTCCAGTCCCGAAGTTCCGGAACCTGTCGCTGTACGCTACGCTTTCGACAATCTTCCCGGCGAACTCAATCTCACAAGCAGCCAGGGCCTGCCCGCCTTCCCGTTCCGAACTGACAACTGGGACGACGTGGACTAGGTGACTGTCAATTCCTTGCGGCGATGGCCGCTATGATTCTGTCGATGCAGGAGGATTCGATTGCGGACGGAGCGGACACGTTGTTCGTCATTATGGAGAACATAATCAAACGGGACAAATCTCCGTTTCGTGGCAGCACATAACCGCTGAAACAGCGTACTCCCGTCATTGTTCCGCTCTTCATATACACCCTTCTCTTTACTGATTCCGGCTCATTGTGCAGTTTTGACGCCAGAGTGCCTTTGCCAGGTTGCGGAAGAGAGGCAAGATAGTCCCGGAAGCAGTTCTTCCGGGCCATGGCGGACAGGAAATCACAGAAGAAGGCTGGCGAAACATAGTTTTTCCTTGACAATCCGCACCCGTCCACAATACGGCATCCGCGCATATCCGTAATGCCGAGGTCATTCATCGCCTCGGAAAGCGTGGTGACCTCAAGTACTTTGTTCATCAGGGCTTCGGCGCAGAAATTATCGCTTTTGGCATTGGTGAATGACACAATCTGTGAAAGTTTGTACGAACAGGTGCTGCCAAGAACGGCTATTTCGTCCCGGCCGAGGACACCTTCTGCCGAATCGTCGGCATACTCTCCTGTGACAATATATCCCATTTCTTGCAGATACTTCCCGAAAGCGGCGGCGCAGTCATTCGAAGGAGTCGGTACCGCCACGAAACCGTAATCGAACAAGTGAGCGGAATTGACCACATTCCTGGAATAGTTCAATCCTCTTGAATCAAGGCCGTCTCCGCAGACAACATCCTCCAGAAGCCAGCCGGGATTGACCGGAATGATTCCCATAGGTCTGTGATCCGCGATGATTCTTCCATCTATTTCATTGATTCCGTGCAGGGCAAGAATGCCTTTCCACTGCCTGAATATATCGGAATGTGCATCGTATTCCCTCATTCCCAGAGTAGGGTCTCCAGATCCCAGAATATACAAGTCTCCGGAAAGTTTCCCTTCATCAATCCGGCCGTGATAGCCCAGTGAGGTTTCATATCGGAAATCCGGTCCCAGGGTGTTCAGGGCCAGAGCGGTTGTAATCAATTTGACATTGGATGCAGGAAGCAGACAGACCTGTGAATTCCAGTCCGCCAGCACTTCCCCTTCCAAGGTCATTGCCTTGACACCGATGATTCCACAGGCGTAATGTTCCTCCTCGGATACTTTCCTGATGGCATCCATGACTGGATTCTGCGCTTTCAGGCCCGCTGTCGGGACAAGAATCAGTACGGCGATGAAAATGCTCTTCATAACCCGTATGCTCTTCATCCTTTCTTTCGTGAGAGGATAAAAGGACATGCACAGGATGGCTATTCCGGCAACTCCTGCGGGGATCCAGCTCATGAGCATCTTTATGCCTTCAATGGCCTGGGAACTCTGCACGGCTGAGGAAGCAGTGTCATACCCGAATGCTGAAAGTATCCACATCAGGGCGGCTCCTCCGAATGCCCCTCCGAATTTCTGTGCCATGGATGAGGATGAGAATATCAGTCCGGTGGATGAACTTCCGTGCTTGAATTCTGAATAGTCCGCCACATCGGCGTACATGCTCCACACGAGGGCGGAATTAATTCCTGTGAAAATGCTGATTATTATCTGGAACACTATCATCCAGAGGCAGCCCGCAGGGGTGGACGGAATGAAGTAGAAAACCGCGCTGAATACCATCAATATCGCAAATGATGTGATAAAGGTGCTTTTCTTTCCGATTTTCCTGCCGGCCAGAGGAGTGAGGGAGACGCCTATCATGTTGCCTATTTCTCCAAGACTCAGGAAAAGTCCTGCGTAGAAAAGAAAATTCAGACCCAGGAAATCCAGACGGACTCCGCTTCCTATCACATCATTGAAGAAATATGGCACTGCACTGCCTCTGAGTGTGTTGAAAAGATTGGCACACAGGGCTGCCGAAAGAACAGTCCACCATGAGAAGTTGCTCAGGAGCGCCTTGATGTCACCTCCTATTGTGCCGGAAGAAGCTGTTTGAGCCCTTTCTTTCGTGAGCAGGAAGCACGCGAGGAAAATAATGAAACACAGAGAGGCAATCACAATCATCGCATGTGTCCAGCCTTCCGGGCAGGCGGCCCCTCCGAGTCTCTCGCAGAGCGGTTCCCAAAGCAGCATGGCCAGAAAACTTCCGATATATGCGAAGAACATCCTGAACGAACTGAGCACCGTCTTTGTGTCGGAATCGTACGTCATCACTCCCAGCATCGCTCCGTAGGGAACATTGATACCTGTATATACTGTCATCATAAGTATATATGTGACATAGGCCCAGACCAGTTTCCATGTAGGTGAAAAGTCAGGAGTCACAAAAAGAAGAATCCCGCAGATTGCGAACGGGGCGGCCATCAGAAGTATATACGGTCTGTATTTTCCCCATCGCGAACTGGTCCTGTCGGCAATGAGCCCCATCATCGGGTCGCTCACTGCGTCCCAGATTCTGGTAACTATCAGCAGCAGCGCCACCTGGTCCAGCCTCAGTCCGAAGATATTGCTGTAGAAGAACGGCAGGTAGTAGGAAAATATCTTCCAGAACATGCTGCTTGCCATATCTCCGAAACCGTATCCCACTTTCCCTGCGAAAGAGATTTCCGAGGCTTTGCCGGAGTGTCCGATGATTTTCATAATGTCAGGTTTTTGTTATGGAATAATGAGACTATGAGTCTATTTCTTGAAGAACATGGCCTTCTGCTCCTTTTTGCGTTGAGGGTCGCGCTCGACAAATACGCTCTTAAGGCTGCGCGGGTCGATTCCGGTGTAGAACATGACGCTCGAAGTGGTCATGGGAGTCGGCGTGAAATCCTGCACCTGATCCATCCAGATGCCGTTCAGGGATGGATTCGATGCGAGTTTCTGCATGTCGGACAGGTGGCAGCCGGGGTGAGAGGAGATGAAATAAGGCACCAGTTCCGTATGCGTCCCCTCTTCGCGGTTTATCTTGTCGAACTCTTCACGCAGGCGCTCGAAATATCGGAAGGAAGGCTTCCCCATATATGCGAGAACCGCATCCTCAGTATGCTCCGGGGCCACTTTGAGCCGTCCGGAAGTGTGACGGAGCACCAGTTCCCTGAGATACTCCTTCCCTGAAGGGTCGCAGAAACCATCCGGAGAAAGGAACAGGTCATATCTGACTCCGCTCCCGATATAGGAATGTCTGATTCCTTTCACTGAATCCACGGCCCGGTACAGGGCCAGCAGACGCTCGTGTGAGCGGTCCAGATTGGGACAGGCCGAAGGATAGAGGCAGGATCTGCGGCGGCACACGGCACATTTCCCCTTGTCCTTGCCTGACATTCCGTACATGTTCGCGGTGGGGGCTCCAAGGTCGGAAATGTTTCCGTGGAACCCGGGCATCTTTGCAAGAGCACGGACTTCCTTGAGAATGGAACTTTCGCTTCTGCTCTGGATGTATTTCCCCTGATGGGCGGCGATAGTGCAGAAATTACATCCTCCGAAACAGCCCCTGTGGGTGATGATGCTGTCCTTTATCATATCATACGCGGGGATGCGTTTCCCCTTGTATCTCGGGTGGGGCAGTTTGGTGAACGGAAGGTCCCAGAAACTGTCCATCTGACTGCTGCTTGCAGGCGGGCACGGGGGATTGACCTGGACATAGCCGGTGCCGACAGGCTCGACTATTGTCATTGGCCTGAGCATGTTGGCGTGGGTCTCTATCTCGTGGAAGTTCCGTGCGAACGCGGCCTTGTCCTTCCGGCAGGTCTCGAATGAGTGCAGTATTATCACATCGGCGGCCGCCCTTGCATGCCCCTTCCTGAGGAAAGCAAGTTGGGGGAGTTTCTCAATCTGGTGATTGCTCCATCCCTTTTCAATCGCCCGGGTGAGTTCCAGCATGGGCAGTTCCCCCATTCCGTAGCAGAGCCAGTCCGCTCCGGAATCCACCAGAATCGAAGGCTTGAGGCAGTCCTGCCAGTAGTCGTAGTGGGTGAGCCTCCTGAGAGATGCCTCCACGCCTCCGATTACCACAGGAACATCAGGATACAGGTCCTTCAATATCTTGCAATATACACTGACCGCATAGTCAGGACGGGCTCCGGGTCTGCCTTCGGGGGTGTATGCGTCATTGTGACGGAGTCTCCCTCCGGCGGTGTAGTGGTTGACCATCGAGTCCATCGCTCCGGAATTCACCGCAAAATACAGCCTCGGTGCCCCGAGTTTTCGGAAATCCCTGAGATCATCCGTCCAGGACGGCTGGGGAACCACCGCCACTCTGTAGCCGAAGTGTTGCAACCATCTGGCAATGCAGGCTGTCCCGAAACTCGGGTGGTCCACAAAGGCGTCACCTGTGAAGATGATGATATCGATATAGTCCCATCCGAGCTTTTCGACTTCCTTGACGGAGGTCGGAAACATATAGTTGCTCTCGGAAACAGAAGAGTTGCGAGTGTAGTCAGAAGTCCCCATACAAGGGACAAATTTACACCATTCTTATTTTATTTCCCAATCGCAGACATTCTTTATTCCCGTAATTCCGAAATATGAGGCCACGATATCCCCTTTGAGGAAGACCTTCCGCCCCAGATTTCCCGGATTCGACACCAGATTGAGGGCTTCCCGTGCCGCCCCTTCGGTAAGTTGCACTGAAATACAGGACGACTTGGCCGTCACGGATGATTTCCCGGCAATGGCAAGATTGCTTGCTGCACTGAATGGACCGCTGGTTTTCAGACCGTTCGCACCGCTGGAAAGATCTCCTCCGACAATATATCCATAAACCCAGACCTTCTTTTCCCCAGCACTCTCCCTGGCACGGGCTACATCTATCGCCGAACTTATATCTCCTCCCGGAGTTCCGCCTCCCGTGGCATCGGATATGTCAACCGCATCCCTTGTCCAGACCCGGCTCGTGTCAAGGGATATCTTTGTCTGCGGGTCTCCGGAACCCTGGGCTGTACTTTTCCCGGGATATACATCCACCGTGAGGATTTCACCTTTCCCGACATAGCGGGTGAAAAGAATCTTGTCAGGCTCCCCGGTTGTGGTCATCATTATGGAAATATCCCCCGGAGGGAAATATGCTATCCTTTTTTCCGAGTAACTGTACAGCAGCTTCTTCTCACCGCTTTTGACATAAAGAGCGCTCAGCGGGAACGCATTCAGGAAGCCTCTGTCGATATTCAGGCGTATTCCGGCGTTGGTCTGGGAACATTCCAATACCACGGAAATGTCACTTCCGCCCTGCACAACGACACATTTCTCGTCTCCGAACACAGGAGAGTCGAATTTTGGCAGCGAGACCTCCCTCGATTCGACTTTCACCGTGTATGTTCCGGCGGACACGGCGAATTTTTCCGGAGCCGCGCCGTATGTTCCGTGGTAAAGTGTGCCCCTTTCCGTGGAGCCTACTGTGAGGATGAAGTCATTCGTATCCGGAATTTCAAAGGACGACGAGGCGCGCGTGAGAGATGAGTAACTGCCCTGATGGAAACGGATCGGGAGCACAATCAGATTCCTGTCGGACGGGGAGTCCTGACTGAAATAACTGCATGAGGCGAGCAGTACCGCTGCAGACAAAATGCTGACACTTGGAAAATGTTTCATAGTACTTGTTGGTTTTTTGCATCATTACTTACTGTTCACCTCCCGGGCCGTGCTGTTCTGTACAGTGCTGTGCTGTGCCGTACCGGATTTTCCGAACCTCCCGGGTCGGCGGGATGAACGGTGCAAATATATCGAAGCCGTTCCCTGAAATCCAAGCCCGGGATGCAAGTTTCCGTCTTTTTTAGGATAATTCGTTTTTTCGATACGAAAAGACGAATTTTTATCGATTTTTTTATCCTCCCGCCTGCACCCGGATTCCGAGACGCAGCAGGTCGAACGGCCAGTCCCGGAAACCGTGGTCGTACTCCAGAAGGGGAGACACGATTTTATCGGGGATGGCAAGGATCTTGATTTTCAGCACTGAGGGGCTGTCACCATCGTGACGCCAGCCGTAATAGCCTGAAAATTCGGATGAAAGTCTGATGATGGAGTTGTATTCATATCCGAGTGAGATGCCATACATCACGGCATCGTTCTGTCTGTCGGCCTTTGTCTGCCAGCACAGAAAGCCTGTCGATGCTGCAAGACTTACCGAGTGTCCGTTTCCGGGGCGGAAGGTCTTGAAGATGGACGCGTCAATGAAATATCCCGGCGCATCATAATATCTTCTTGCTGCTCCTCCTTCTCCGGAGGCTGTCTTGCAGGCTGCCCGAATGGTGATTCCGGGGACGGATGCGCGTTCCATAAGAACATTGGCGGCTATGCTGAAATAAATGTCTCCAAATTGATGTCCCGACAAGGGAGCGCCTTCCTCCGCCTTCCTCGCGGATAATGTCGCCGGCGAGTCTCTGTGCCATTCGTAAGCCTGTCCCCAGATTGCCAGTTCCGCTCTCCGGCTCCACAGGGGCAACTTCACCCCAAAGTTCACAGTGGCTGTGACATCCCTGATTTCGGCGATATGACCTGAAACATAATCGGCACTGACCTCGGCCTCGATTTTGTCGGCAGTTCTGGTCTTCATCTGGGGAACGGGGAAGGCGTTGGGGCCGAAATAATACGGCGAGATATATGTAGGCCAGTTGGCGTTGTCCCTGATCCGGGCCTGCAGCGGCAGGCAGCAAAGAGCCGAAAATATCAAGTAAAGCAGTCCTTTTCTGTTCATGTCGCTGATGCTGTGATTGAAGATAATTTCTTAATGTGCCCTTATTCTTCTTTTTTCCGAAATGCAAAATTAATTAATATTTATGAAGATGTGCTCCTATGAAGATTTATGCCTGCCATGACGGGAAATACGCGTAGTATTGATTATATTTGCAGGTTTATGCGAAAACTGCAAAAAATAGTGTCGATCCTGCGTGGTGCCTTCATTTCTCTGGCGGTGCTGATTCTGACAGTGATGCTCGTGATGGAAATGCCTTCCGTCCAGACATGGCTGTCACACAAACTCCTGGACCGTTTTGCAGACAATTCCTCATTCGAAATCACCTGTGGCCGCATACTTGTCAGACCGTTCCACACAGTTGTCATCCGCGACCTGCTTGTCATAGACAAACATCCACATGAGGCCGCCGTGGAAAAACTCGCCCTTCTTGATGACAAGTCCCCTGTGGATACCTTTGCTGCCGCCGGTCTCGTCGAAGCCCGGCTTTCCTTCAGGACCCTGCTCGGCGGCGGCCCCGTTGAATTCGGCAAAATCCTCGTCAAAGACGGGGTTTTCAACCTCGTAATCGAACCGAGCCTCTATCCGCAACTTCCTGCCGGCAACAACCTTATCAGGATTTTCGGCATCAATCCCACTCTCCCGAAACCTGAAGATGACGGAAATGTCAAGTTCAAGGCAAAGAATGTCAAGGTCAGAAACTTCCACTATACAATGCGGAACGTCTCCAGCCGCCGTCCGCCCGTCAATGACAGGGGAATAGATTGGGGCGACCTGGATACATACGGCATCAACTGCGATGCCCATGACCTTATGCTGAAAGGGATGGTTATGTCCGGAGTATGTGACCATCTCGACGCACATGAAAAAAGCGGATATTTTCTCTCACATATTTCCGCTGCGGCAGAGGTCGGCGGCGGCAGGGCCTATGTCAGCGATATCCATCTCGACGACGGTCACAGCGATGCGTATCTTGACCATTACGCTATGTATTTCCACAATGCCCGGACTTTTCTCCATTTTGTGGACAGCGTCTCGATCGACGGACATATAAACAGAGGGTCGCATCTGGATTCATATTCCCTGCAGTATTTCGTGCCGATTTTCTGGGAAAAGGAAATGAGTATGGATGTCCACGGCGACGTCGTCGGCACACTTACCGATCTGAATGTATGCGGCCTCAGAATCGATTCGGTCAATCTGCGGGAGAAGAACGGATGCCCCCGGATGAGCGACCTCACGGCTTTCTCGGCTTCATTCGACGGCCATATTTCAGGTATTACGGATATGCATACGCCCCGTCGCCCGATTTCGGCCAGGGCACGGCTTGACAGTTGCCGGACTACCGCCACCGACTTTTATGCAGTGGCTATGCGCTTCCTGGAAGGCGCCACTGCCTCCGCCACCGGGCTGCCTTTCAACTGGGCCGGCACAATGATACTCCATCCGGAGATTGAACTGGAAGGCTCCACCGACAGCGATTTCAAGGCATCCGTTTCCATAGATGCCGGTGAATTCCGGGAATTCGGAAATCTGCGCTGCACTGCCGTGGCGGCCGGTCTGCCCGGCAACGCTCCAGACTCCGGCACCCCCTCCGCGTCCGGCAAAGCCCCCTCCGCCCCCACCCCCCTGACAGCCGACATCATCCTGTCCAGCACCGACCTCAACCTCAAACCGTTTACCGGAAATGAGAACCTTGGCCCGGTTTCTCTGGAAGCCCGTTGCTCCATGACCATCCCCAATGGCACGGAAAACATACTCAAGGAAGCGGACATCGACCTTTCATCCCTGGAAATCAACCGCCTCCAATTCAAAGGTTACGACTATTCCGGCATCTGCGCATCCGGAAAACTTTCGTCCGGCAAGGCCCGTCTTTCCCTCCTCGGAAGAGACCCCTCCCTCGACTGCGACCTTTCGGCTTCCGGAAACCTCAACTTCAAGACTGCGGACATCAGCCTTGATTTGAGAGATTTCGCCTTATCCGAAACCAAACTGTTCGGCAAGGACAATGTCAGGACATCTCTGGTTCTGGATGCAGCCCTTGCTCCCGAATACTCCGAAGTCGCCCTCACCGACATGACTCTGTCCCGGTCCGGAGACAGTACAGCCATCCCGTCGGTCTCCGCGATTGCGGTCAGGGACAGCACCGGCTATGGAATCACTGTGACCTCGGACATGGTGGAAGCAGTCTATCGCGGAGATGACAATCCCGTGAAATTCGTTGAAAACTTCATCGCCCTGGCATTGAAGAAAAATGTGCCGGGACTTTTCCGTGACAGCGGATTCGAAAGCGACGGCAAGCGTTACAGCCTGGACGTGACATCCGGTGACCTGTCACCGCTGCTCGGATTTTTCGCACCCTCCCTCTCCATCGAAAGCGGCACATCGCTCAAGACGGTGATTTCCGAAGAAGGAATGGTCAATGCAGACCTCAGAGCAAAACATGTCATATACAAAAATGCCGTAGCCGACGGTCTCAAATTCAATTTCAGCAATCGTCAGAATGCGGCCCGCGCAATGTTGCTCGCCACTGACATCCGTCTCAAGGACAGGAAGATATCCAGCCCGTCCGTACAGGTTTACGGCTCGTCCGGCAACATCGGACTCGGAATTTCCTATGACAGGGAGGATATGTCCGGAGGCCATGGGGAACTTTTCGTCCGCGGACAGATAGACAGAAACGATCCGCAGAACAGGCTCGGAATCTCCCTCGAGATACTTCCGTCCACCATCTATTTCTCGTCTTCATCCTGGAAAATTGGCAGGTCATCTGCTGAAATTCTTGGAAATGCTTTCAAAATCAATGACTTCAATGCTTCGTGCAGAGACCGTAACATCTTTGTTTCCGGGTCGCACGGCTTCACCGACAGGGACAAGTTGAGACTCTATGTCGAAAATCTCGACCTGTCTGTGGTGGATGACATAATGAAAAATGTGGAACTCGGCCTCAAGGGAATCATTCATGGTGATATGGTCCTGGATTCAAGAGGAGTGACCGGGCGCTTCCTGAGCGAAGATACCTTCATCGGCGGCACCGCTCTCGGTACCCTTGAAATTACCGACCGCTGGAGCGATGAAGACCAGAAATTCCATTTCCGTGTCAATACGGACCGAATGATAAAGGTGGTCGGCGACCTGTCTCCCAAGACAAAGGAAATCAATGCCGGAGTGGTCCTGGATTCTCTTGACATATCATTCGCGAGAATATTCGCCAAAGATGTAATCGGCGATATCCGGGGCGGCTTGTCCGGGAATATCATTCTTGGTGGCACCCTCCCTGATTTCACTCTCAGAAGCGAAGGACTGAATCTGGTTTCCGGCTCCGTCAATGTGATTCCGACCGGCGCGACATATTTGCTGTCTGGCCCTCTGAACATCACGGAAGACAATTTTGACGTCAATCTCAAAATCGGCGACTCCTCGGGAGGAAGCGGCAATATTTCCGGCGGCTTCCGGCACGACAGGTTCAAGAATATGAACCTCGGCCTGAATCTGGAGCACAGCAGGCTTCAGACAATCGCCCTTGAGCCCAGCCGTCAACGTCCCTACAGCGGTTCCCTCCGTACAAGCGGTAAAATTGCCGTGTCCGGTCCGACAGACAATCTTTCTGTCGATGGCACAATCTCCACTGCCGGTGAAGGAAAGGTCAATGTCGATATAAGCAACATGGCCCCGGAAAACTCCAATCAGATACTTTCTTTCGTCCAGAAGAAAAATGATGAAGACGGTACTCCCTCCGGCATGTTGAAACACACGACTCGCAAAAGCGGCATCAAAATCAACGCCGGAATATGTCTTGGAATATATTTTTTTACCAGAATTG
>JAKSKQ010000043.1 GCA_024401675.1 Bacteroidales bacterium
ACATAGATGCCGAGACCGGCATCAAGGTCAGTCTCAACGAAGTGGAAAACAATATGACCATCAACGGCCAGGGACTGGTCGAAATGGAACTTGACCCCTCCAGGGACGTGTTCAACCTCAACGGAAATTATGACATTCTCTCCGGTGACGTGCACCTGCTTGTGCTCGGCCTCGTTGGAAGGAACTTCACGATAAAGAAGGGCAGTTCGATAATTTTCGGAGGCGACATCAAGAAATCCACCCTCGATGTCTCAGCCAACTACAGGACCAAGGCATCCCTTTCCAATCTGATTGCCGACTCCACTGCGGTAGGTCTGAGGAGAAATGTTGATTGTTCGGTCCACATGACAGGCCGTCTGACCGACCCGGAACTCTCATTCGCGATTGACATCCCTGAACTCGACCCTTCAGTCAAATCCATGGTAGAGAGTGCCTTGAGCACTGAAGACAAGATCCAGAAGCAGTTCGTGGCTCTTCTCGTGGGCAACAGTTTCCTTCCAGACGAGCAGTCCGGAATCGAGAACGCCACTTCCGCCACCCTGTTCTCCAATGTTTCCGGAATAATGTCCAACCAGCTCAGCAACATTTTCCGGAAACTCAATATCCCTCTGGACCTCGGTTTGAAATATCAGCCCGGGAACTACGGCAACGATATGTTCGATGTGGCTATTTCCACCCAACTGTTCAACAACAGGGTGATAATCAACGGCAATCTCGGCAACAGACGGTACGAGTCCAGTCAGGGTTCCATCGCCGGCGACCTTGAAGTGGAATTCAAAGTCAACCGGTCCGGTTCTCTGCGTGTGAATGTGTTCACCCGCTCCACTGACTCCTACACCAACTATCTCGACAACCTCCAGCGTACCGGAGCGGGAGTAAGTTATCAGAAGGAATATGACAATTTCGGCAAAATGGTGAAATACATTTTCTCGTCCAAGCCCAACAGGGACGCCCTCGACGAAGAAAGCCGCAGAGCCGAAATCTCCGGTGAAAGACGAATATTGGCACAATGAGAATATCCACAATATCGCTTCTCGGAATGAAATTCCATTCCAATCACGGCTGCCTCGAAAGCGAGAGGCGGGAAGGCAATCTGTTCGAGGTGGATTTCGAGGGAAAGATTGATATTTCGGCCGCATCGTCCGACCGCCTCGAAGACACTTTGGACTATTGCCGCATATATGAAATTGTCGCCTCCCGTATGGTCCAGCCGTCGAATCTGCTTGAAAAAGTGGCCTTGGACCTGGAAGACTCCATTTCGGAGAAATTCCCCTGCATGGAGGAATTCACCATTCGCATAAGGAAGGCCTGCCCGCCGGTAGGGTCGGATGTAAAATGGGCGGAAGTATCTGTAAAACACATCAAGGAATGAATGTCGCATTTGTGACCCTCGGTTGCAAGCTCAACTACGCCGAGACATCCACATACGAGCGCGCTCTTCTCCAAGGCGGAGCACACATTGTCCCCTGGAACAGTTCCCGGGCGGAGGCGTTCGTGGTGAACACCTGCTCCGTCACCGAACATTCGGACAAGAAGTCGAGGAACATTATCCGCAAACTGCATCGCAGCGTACCCGGGGCCCCGATTTATGTCACAGGCTGCTCCGCGGAGCTCCGGCGCACTGAAATAGAGGCAATCGAGGGCGTGAAGGCCGTCTTCGGAGCAGGGGAGAAGAGCCTTCTGGCACCGACGGTACTGGGACAAGAACTTCCGGCGCAAACAGGTGACATATTCCCGGCATACTCTTCCGGTGAGAGGACAAGGTCTTTCCTCAAGGTGCAGGACGGCTGCACATTCAAATGCAACTACTGCACGGTTCCCTACGCCAGGGGAGAAAGCCGCAACATCCCCATCTGCGAGTGCGTGCGGCAGGCCCGGGAGATAGCCGCTTGCGGAATAAAGGAAATTGTCCTTACTGGTGTGAATACAGGCGATTTCGGCCGTACCACAGGTGAAAGTTTCCTCGATCTCCTGAAGGCTCTGGACAAGGTTGAGGGCATCTGCCGCTACCGCATATCTTCAATCGAGCCCAATCTTCTTACAGAGGAAATCGTGGACTGGATAGCCTCCGGCACCAAGTTCCTGCCACATTTCCACATACCGCTCCAGAGCGGATGTGACGACGTCCTGCATCGGATGGGCCGCCGCTACGACACTGCGGCTTTTGCCGCAAAAATAGATTATATCCGCTCGAAAATGGGCACCGGGGTATTTTTCGGCATAGACGTGATTGTCGGCTTTCCCGGGGAAACGGACGAGGATTTCGAGAGCACCTGCGCTTTCCTCAGGGATAGGGTGAAGCCCGCATTCATCCACGTGTTCCCGTATTCCCGTCGTCCGGGCACTCCTGCAGCGCAGTATCCCAACCAGGTTCAGGACAGCGTGAAGACCAGGCGCGTGGCCGCTCTGGAAGAACTTTGCGGCGACCTTCACTCCGCATTCGTCCAGTCCCAGAAAGGCACTGCGCACAAAGTCCTTTTCGAGAGCCGTACAGCCGGTGGAATGATGAAGGGATATACAGACAATTATATAGAGGTGCAACGCCCCTATGACAAAGATAAGGTTGGTAATATTGAGGAGGTTATATTATGAGCAAGGCAAAATTGACATTTCTCGGCAGCGGAACTTCCCAGGGAGTCCCCATGATAGGATGCGACTGTCCGGTGTGCGCCGGTACGGACCCGAGGGACAAGAGACTTCGCGCAAGCGTCCTGGTGGAATATGAAGGACTGACTTTCCTTATCGATGCCGGTCTTGACTTCCGCTATCAGATGCTTCGCAGCAATATCCGGCACATAGATGCCATCCTTCTGACACACAGCCATAAGGACCATGTGGGAGGCATTGACGATGTGCGTTCGTTCAATCTTCTGGAACACAAACCGATAAGGATTTACTGCCAGGATTATGTGGAAAAGGCCCTCCACAATGAGATAGGCTATGCTTTTGCGGAGACCAAATATCCCGGAGTGCCGGAAATCCATGTCCACACCATCGATCCGCAGGCCGAATCTTTCCGGGTGTGGTCCAATCAGTGCGAGGATACCCTCCAATGGGTGATAGGCACCGGATATGTGCATACTTCAGCCGGCCTTCCCCTGGAGCAGTGCTCCTATGCCGATATTGTTCCGATCCAGTTTTACCACGACCGTCACCAGGGCCTGCAAGTTCTCGGCTACCGCTTCGGCAACATAGCCTATGTGACAGACATCGCCTCATTCGACGACAAGGCGATTGAAAGGCTCAAGGGTGTCGAATATGTGACTGTGAACTGCGTGAAAAGGGCTCAGCACCACTCCCACCTCGGACTCGACGAAGTCCGTGAATTCTTTACCAGAGTGAATGCCCGCCAATCCTACATCACCCATATCTCCCACCTCCTTCCCTGTTACAGGGAGTTCGAGGAGGAACTGTCATCATGGGAAATCAATGGCAGGACAAACTGCGTCCATGCCGCCTACGACCTGCTTACTCTGGAATAGATCCCTTTTTGAAAATCAGGCTTTCGCCGTTGTCTATCAGGACACAGCATCCTGAAAAATCGAACAGCCCCGCATTCCCGAGACAGTGACTCGCTGTCAGAAGCCAGGAATATGATGCCCGGCGGCACACAGAATGTTCGTATTCGTTTTCGTGCGTCGTGAAATAGAAATACGGCTTCCCTGACGGGTTGCCCATCCTGCTCAATGTCTTCAGCACTACAGGCGTGTCCTGCGGCGAGAACACGAAATCAGGCACTTCGAATTCCTTGTTTTCGAATGACTTCCATGTCTGTTTTTCGGAACTGTCCGCTATGTGCAGGAAACTCCACCCGTCTGCCTTTGCAAGATACATAAGAAGGGGGACCGGGCCCTGGCGCGAGTGCACGGCGGTGACATCGGCCTGTCCGCCTCCGGGCAGGGGAATCACCGCCCTTTCCACCTTTCCGGGAGTGTAGTTCACTGCCCACCTTCTGTCGTCGCCCTCCATCCAGCATATCTTGTTGCCTTTGGTACCGGGGTCTATGTCATAGGCAAACAGCATAGGTTTCCCTGTTTCCGAAAGTTTTCTCCATAGAAGTTCATCGTAATGGTCGTCGTGGGGGTGCGATGTGAAAAGGATATCGATGGCATCCACCAGTTCGTCCATCCCTTCGGAAGTGTTGTAGCAGCGCCTGTAACAGAGGTCTGCCGCCACGCAGTGACTCCTTGTGCGGAAAATGTATCCCGAACTGTAAACCTTTATGAGTTGGCATTCATCTTCTTCGAGTTTCACTTTCAGCGCTTCCGATATGTCGGCCCTGCGCTGCCGGTTGGCCTCATAGGTTGCCTCATAGAAAATTCGGGACTGCTCCGGTGAATAGAATATGGTATCCCCGTCGCCGGTAGCCTGTTTGTTGTTGAGCGACACTTCGTGGTATGGGTAGTCCGCAATCTGAAGGAGAGAGCGGCGCAACTGCTGCATCCTATCCCTGTACTGGGTTCCGGGATGATAAGGGACCGGACCGTAGATGTTTTCAAGAATATGGCAGAATTCGTGGGTTTGGTCAAGCCAGGCATATGGGTCGGCAGCGGCTTCAACTTGCAGCATAAACTCCTGAAGCATAAAGTACTGCGGCTCCCCGATCATCAGGGAGCAGGCGGCTTTCACTTCGGAAAGCATGCGGTTTTTCAGAGTCAGGTTGGATGCCGCGGAAAAACCGAGAAATGCGGCGCTGGCCTTTGCGGAAAGGATAAGGGCCGCGGCCAATGTGAAAACTATGCGTCTCATTTCTTGAAAATCAGGCTTTCGCCGCTATCCATGAGAACCAGAAAACCGGGGTAGCTCGATGAACTGCCGCCCATGCATCCTGATGCTGAGAGCAGCCACGAAAATGCTGCCCGGCGGCTCACCGAATGCATGAACTCATTTTCATGGGTTGCAAAATAGAAGAACGGTTTTCCCGAAGTGTTCGTGGAACTGCCTGCGATGGAGAGAAGCTCGACGGCTGCCTGGGGACAGAACAGAAAGTCGGCCACTTCGTATATATCTTTGAGCGCACCCCAATAGTTGTGGTCATCACTGTCGGAAGTGTGGTAGAACGACCATCCGTCGGTTTCGCAGTATGACAGGATGAGAGCCGCGTTTCCCTGCTTGGAAGCAACACCTGCCGCGTGGCAGTTCAGTCCGTTTTTCATCTGGATGACATCCGACTTGACGGTCCCCTTTATCCTGTCGTAGCAGTCGGGATTGCCGCTGTCGGTGATGATATTTCCGCCATTGCTCTTCATCCATTGGTATTTTGTGCCGGGAACCCCGCTCTGGATGTCGTATGCGAAAACAAGCGGAACACCTGCTTGCAGGGCATCCCTCCAGAGCCTTGTGTCATAATGGTCATCGTGGGGATGGGTGCAGAACAGGATGTCTATTGCGTCCACAATCTCGTCAATCTTGTCGTAAGTGTTGAAATTTCTGTAATAGGTGAGATCTATCGCCATGCAACTGCGGCAAGTCCTGAACATGAATCCGGAACTGTACACCTTTATCACCTGACATTCTCCCTCCGTCAGGGGAATCTTCAATGCCTCGGATATGTCCAGGCGGCGCTGCCAGTCGGAACCGAAAGTGGCGGCGTTGAAGGCTCTGGCCTGCTCCTCGCTGTAGAACTTCGTGTCTCCGTCCTGGGTGGCCTGGGTATTGTTGAGAGAGACTTCGTGGAGAGGGAAGTCGCGTATTTTCAAGATATGCGCCCTTGCCTTGAATATCTTGTCCAGAGTTTTGCTCTTGGGATGATGCGGGACGGGACCGTAAATGTTTTCAGCGACATTGCAGAATTCGTGGACCTGGTCCATCCACAGATAAGGGTCGGTCTTGTCGGACGCGCCGGCTTCGATTTGAAGCATGAGCTCCTGGAGACGGAAAAACAGGGGAGTTCCGACAAGGTCCACCTGTGCCGACCTGAGTTCCGTCATCAGCGAATTGCGGAGAGTCGCATTGTCGGTGGGACTGAATCCCAGGTCGGCGCTTGCTTTCAATGAGGGAATTGTGGCTGCCAGAATTATTGTCACTGCAATTTTTGCAAATGATCCGTTCATATGACTCTTCCTTTAGTAGGTTAAAGAATAAGTCCTCTTGCAGACCTCCTTTTCTCCGACATAATCGGTGCGTACGGCTTCGAGAAGCCTGCCTTCACCATCGAATCTGGTGTATTCGACAGTGAATTTCTCCCGCAGGGGAAACTCTCCGCGGCTGACTGTCATCCCGGAAATGAGTTTCTTGCATCCCGGAAGCCCTTTTGCGAACCAGACCGGAAAATTGCAATTCATAAGATATGCGTTGAAGTTCTGAAGGTCATCCTTGTCGCTGTATGTGTACTTGTAAACGACTTCCTTTTCGGAGCGGACTTCAGTAGTGGCCTTGGGACCGGTCTGCCCCGTTACTTTCGAGAGAATCCTTGTCCCGATTGCGGCACTCGCAATATTGCCCTTGCCGTCGGAAGTGTATTTCTCGTAATACTCCTCGTCGGATTTGTAGAAAGTTGCATCCTCGAACGAATAGTTGTATCCGCTGGAGACGGCCAGTCCGTCCTCGTAGGTCGTGGTCATGAGCTCCGGTGATGCCCAACTGCCCTGGTATGTCACGGCGGTGTCATCATCGTTGCAGGTGGCTGTTATCGAATATGCGGTCTTCGAACCGTACATCGTACCGGCTATGACAGCGGTGGATTTTCCAGAAAATGTGTATTTGAAATCGAGCAGGTCGGCATTCATTTTTATGTCACTGCGGGTCATCGCTGTCAGCCTGTTGTATTCATCGGTCTCGAATACGTCCATCTGCAGGACTTGCCCGGATGATTTGACTGTAACCATTCCGGGAACCGCAGTGGAAAGTTTCCACACACTTGCCTCGGGGTCGTCTTTCGGAGCGGGATCGGTCTTTTTGTTCCCCGAGTCCTTGCAGGAAACCGCAGCTGCCATTGCAAGCGCCGCGGCACAGATAAATTTCAAAATTCTCTTCATATTATTCCGATGTTCTGTATTTCGAGTCTTCGCTGAGCATCCCAAGATAGGAATTGTACCTTTCGGGAGTTATCTCCCCGCTTTCCAGCGCTGCTTTCACCGCACATCCCGGTTCGTGGGTATGGGTGCAGGGCGTGAACCTGCAAGAGCGGGAGGCCGAGAGCATTTCCGGGAAATACAGCGGAATCTCCTCCTTTTCCAGATCCACCAGCCCGAAGCCACGGATTCCCGGAGTATCTATGATGAAGCCTCCGGTGGCAAGTGGATACATTTCGTAGAATGTGGTGGTGTGGGTGCCCTGAAGATGTGCAAGTGATATTTCGCCGATTCTTGGATTCAGCGCGGGGTCGAGAGCCTTTATCAGTGACGACTTCCCGACACCGGACACACCGGAGAGCAGGGATGTCTTTCCTGACATCATCTCCCTGAGCTGCGCGATTCCCTGTCCTGTCTTCGCGCTGACTTCGATTATCTCATATCCGGCCGTCTCTTGATAAATGTGCCGGAATGCGGCCACTTCTTCGCTGAATTCCTCATGGGCGGAGAAAATGTCCATCTTGTTCAGCACTATGACAGCCGGGATGCCGTACACTTCACATGTGACGAGAAGCCTGTCGAGGAATGGCAACTTGACCTCTGGGAAGGCGAGAGTTACCACAATAAATGCCCTGTCCACATTCGCGGCGATGATATGCGCCTGGCGGGAAAGGTTTGTGGAGCGGCGGATTACATAATTGTCGCGCGGCAGAATTGAGGTGATGGATGCTGCGTTGTCCTCGGAGGCCTCGTCCTCGGAGAACCCTGAGGGCACTTCCACCGTCACTCTGTCCCCGACAGCGACCGGATTGGTGGCGACCGAGCCGCCGAGCCGTATCTTCCCCTTCAGCACTGCGGGGAACAACTTCCACTGGGGAAGCCTGCTCAGAAGAAAATGGCTCCCCGTATTCTTTATGACAGTTGCTGTGATTTCCATATACTTTATATAAGGCCCGATTCTACAAAGTTAAGCATTTTTGTTTAACTTTGCACCCGCCAAAACGATTGAAAATGATAGAGTCAAAACTTCTCGAACAGACCCTCTGCGGCCTTTTCTCCGATATTGAGTTCACTTTGCAGCCTACCGGGCTGTACGACCCCCTCCGCTACATGATAAGCATAGGAGGCAAACGCATCCGTCCCAGACTGTGCCTTCTGACCTACAGTCTGTATAAGGATGAATTCGACAGCGGAGTGCTCAATGTTGCCACAGCCCTCGAAGTCTTCCACTCTTTCACCCTCATCCACGATGATATAATGGACAAGGCCCCGATCCGCCGCGGCCTTCCTACCGTATATTGCAAGTGGAACGACAACACCGCCATCCTTTCGGGAGATGTGATGTGCATAGATGCGTACCGCCGCATGGCGCTTGCCCCTTCCTGCTGTGTCGCGCCTGTGCTCGCACTTTTCAGCAAGACAGCCGCCGAGGTCTGCGAAGGCCAGCAGTATGATATGGAGTTCGAGGACAGGGAGTTTGTCTCCATGGATGAATATGTCAATATGATAGGTCTCAAGACCGGAGTCCTCATAGCCTGCGCCGCGAAGGAAGGCGCACTTGTGGCTGGCGCTCCCGAGACTGACCAGCAGGCACTTTACCGCTATGGCTATGACCTGGGTCTCGCTTTCCAGATTGCGGATGACTACCTCGACACTTTCGGAGATGCCGCTGTCTTCGGAAAAGCCATCGGGGGCGATATCCTGTGCGGGAAAAAGACCTGGCTTCTGACCAGGGCCTTCGAGAAAGCCACCCCGGAAATCCATGCCGAACTTGTCCGTGACCTCGCTCTTCCGGTGGATACTCCCGAGCAGAAGGAAACCAGAATAAATGCCGTCAGGGATATCTATGTTTCTCTCGGAGTCGATACTGACGCCCTCTCGGAGATACGCCGCTTCTCTGACATGGCAATCGCCGACCTTGCTCCTCTCGGATACAGGGACGGCGACAGCAGACTTGAAGCTCTGAAAGCCTATGCCGACAGCCTTGTCGGGCGCAGGAAATAATTATTCCACACTATTTCAGTGAATCGAATATGAACGGCAGGATGTCATCCACTTTCGAGAACACCCATACCGCTTCGGAGCCCACCAGAATCACTTCTATGGGATGCCCGCCCTCTTTCTGGAATTCAGCCATGACCTGGCGGCAGTCACCGCAGGGAGTGGCCGGAACCGGGCATATCTTCCCGTTCTGGGATGCCACGACAACAATAGCCTTGATATAGGCCCCTTCTGCGTGGGCGTGCGCATAGAAAAGTGCAGTGCGCTCGGCGCAGAGTCCTGACGGATAGGCCATGTTTTCCTGATTGGAACCGGTGAATGTGCGTCCGTCGGACAGAAGCACCGCGGCTCCCACATTGAATCTGGAATACGGTGCGTATGAGCCTTCGAGGGCTTTCACCGCCGCGTCTGCGAGGTCCTTGTATTTTCCGGGAAGTTCTTCCGGAGCATATTCGACATAGCTGATTTTGATTTCTTTGCTTGTCATAGTCGTCCGTTTTGTGTTATCTTTGCACAAATATAGTAAAATTGATTGGAAATCAAAGCTGAATATTCCAAGATGAAGATTTGTGTAGGATTATCCGGAGGAGTCGATTCCAGTGTGGCCGCGCTGCTTCTGAAGCGGCAGGGCTACGATGTGTTCGCTCTCTTCATGCAGAACTGGCACGATACCACCGGCACTCTCCACGGAGACTGCGAGTGGGAGGAGGACCGTTTCGTGGCTGAAATGGTGGCTCGGAAAATAGGCATCCCGTTCTATTTCGTGGACCTCAGCAAAGAGTATCACGCGCGGGTTGTGGACTATATGTTCGAGGAGTATTCCAAGGGTCGCACTCCCAATCCTGATGTGCTGTGCAACAGGGAGATAAAGTTCGCCGCCTTCTGGGAAAAGGCCAGAAGTCTCGGCGCAGATATGGTCGCCACCGGGCATTACTGCCGCAAGGACAGCATCGAAGTGGACGGGAAGACCGTTTACCGCATATTCGAGGGCTCGGACCCGAACAAGGACCAGAGTTATTTCCTCTGCCAGCTCACCCAGGAGCAGCTTTCCAGCGCCCTGTTCCCGATAGGTGACATCACCAAACCCGAGGTCCGTGCAATCGCCAGGGAAGCCGACCTGCCTTCCGCCGACAAGAAGGACAGTCAGGGGATATGTTTCGTGGGAAAGGTGGACCTGCCGGTCTTCCTGCAGCAGAAACTCCGCAGCGTGGAGGGGGACATTGTCCAGGTCTATGATGCGTTCTATGAGCAGGACGCCCACTACCTGGAGTTGTGCGCACTCCGCTCGAAGGCTGAGCGGGACGGCGCTGCGAGCCTTTCGGATGATGAACTCGCCGTATTCGCAACTCCTGTCACATATTCCGGAATACAGTTCGAGACCGAGACTTACCGCGGCGGAGCCCATCATCAGAAGAAGACCCGCTACAAGGAAAACCCCTTCGGGAAGATAGTCGGACGGCATATCGGAGCGCAGTACTACACTCTCGGACAGCGCAAGGGACTCGGAGTCGGCGGCCACGACGGTTCGCTTTTCGTGATTGATACCGATGTGGAGCGTAATGTGATTTATGTCGGCGAGGGGTCTGAACATCCCGGACTGATGAGAAGTTGCCTCCGGATTGCGCCGGACGAGATTCACTGGATACGCGAGGACAGGGTGATGCAGGTGGGACAGCAGCGCCGCCAAAGGGTGCGCATCCGCTACCGTCAGCCTCTTCAGGACGCCACTCTCCTGATGAGGGCGGACGGCCTTTATATAGTGTTCGACCAGCCGCAGCGCAGCATAACCCCCGGTCAATTCGCCGTCTGGTATGAGTCCGACGGGGAAATGACCGGATCAGGTGTGATTTAAGTCGATTTTTCATCATTTCCAAACATAATTTGAAATGCATACCAAAGAAGAAAAACTCGCAGCCTTCGGGCGCATTCTCGACATTATGGACGAACTCAGGGAAAAATGTCCCTGGGACCGCAAGCAGACCAACGACTCCCTGCGTCCGCAGACAATTGAGGAAGTCTATGAACTGTCCGACGCCATCCTCAAGGGAGAGGATGCCGAGATAGGGAAGGAACTCGGGGATGTGCTGCTGCATGTGATTTTCTACAGCAAGATAGGGGAGGAAAAGGGACTGTTCGATGTCGCCGATGTCATCAACCATCTGTGCGACAAACTCATATACCGTCATCCTCATGTGTATTCCGATGTTCAGGTTCAGGACGCTGCTCAGGTGATCCAGAATTGGGAAATGCTCAAGACAAAGGAGAAGGACGGCAATAAGCGGGTGCTCTCCGGAGTTCCCGACGCCCTTCCTTCGATGCTGAAGGCCTACCGCATGCAGGGCAAGGCCCGCGGAGTCGGTTTCGACTGGGAGAAAAAGGAGGATGTATGGGAGAAGGTCAAGGAAGAACTCGGTGAATACCAGGATGAACTTTCTGCCATGGAGACCGCTTCTTCCGAGGATGAACGGGCTGCGGCTTTCGACCGTGCCGAGGAGGAATGCGGGGACTTCATCTTCGCCCTTGTCAATGCCGCCCGTCTCTACGGTATCAATCCCGACACCGCCCTTGAGCGTACCTGTGCCAAGTTCCGCCGCCGTTTCACCTATCTTGAGGAACACACCATCCGCCAGGGCCGTGACCTTCACGATATGACCCTCGCCGAGATGGACGCCATCTGGGACGAAGCCAAGGCGAAGGGACTATAGCATCCGGACGGGCTGGGATGGGTTGATGGATTGAATGGATGTGCTAATGTGCCCGGATGGGATTGATTGAATGGATTGGATGGATGGATTGATGGACTGAGATTGATTGAATGGATATGGAAAGTTGGAAACAGAGGACTGCCATGCTTCTTGGAGAAGACGCTCTGGACCGGATGGCCCGGAGTACCGTCATAGTTGTCGGAGTCGGCGGAGTCGGAGCCTATGCCGCCGAAATGGTCGCCAGAGCCGGAATCGGAAGACTGGTTCTCATTGACAGCGACACCGTCGAAGAAAGCAACCTCAACCGCCAGATGGTCGCCCTCCGCTCCACCATAGGCCTCCCCAAAGTAGATGTCCTCTCCGCGAGAATCCTGGACATCAACCCTTCTGCCGACATCATCCCCGTCCGCGACTACCTCACCCCCGAAAACATAGACTCCCTTTTGGGACAATATTCTTGCCCCGTTTCTCCTTCCCCCGGCCCTATTTCCCCTTCTTCTGTCCCCGTTTCCCCTTCTTCTGTCCCCGTTTCCACTTCTTCTGCCCCCGTTTCTCCTTCTTCTGACCACGTTTCCCCATACTCCGTCCCCGGCTCGTCGGCTGGTGGGAACTCCGGGACTTCCAATCGGGATGCCGAGGTATTTGTCATCGACGCGATAGACACCGTAAGCCCGAAAATATCCCTCATCAAATACTGCCTGAACCATAAACTGCCCTTTGTCAGCGCAATGGGCGCCGGTGCCAAATCGGACATCACACGAATTCGCATAGCCGATATCTCCGACACCTTCAACTGCACCCTCGCAGCAGTCATCCGTAAACGCCTCCGAAAAGAAGGTATCTCCAAAGGCGTCCCTGTGGTATTCTCTGAAGAGCTCCCGGACCGCAACGCCGTCATCCCCGTCCTCGAACGCAACAAGAACTCCGCCGTCGGATCCATATCCTACCTCACCGCCGCCTTCGGCTGCGCCCTTGCCCAGTCCGCCATCACTCACTTCCGGAACTGACTCCCGCCCGCCGCTCCCATCCCTTGCCGCCACGACAAAATCCCCGTCGTTTCTTCAGCGTCGCGGCATCGTAATCAACCATAGCTTTTCCGAAATGCCGGAATGTGTCCGGAATGTGCTCGGACTCGTTTTTTACCGAGTCCGCGCACATCCCTATGCGTAACATGTTGATACTCAACCATGATTTTTCCGAAATGTGCTCGGACTCGCTTTTTTCCCGAGTCCGCGCACATCCCTATGCGTAACTCATTGATAATCAACCATGACTTTTCCGAAATGTGCTCGGACTCGTTTTTTTACCGAGTCCGCGCACATTGAGTCTGCGCATATTGTGGAGGTACTGAATGACAGCGGATAGGCGGCGGGCTGCGGCGGCGAGGCGGAAAAGGTTCCGCGCTTCGCGCTCCATCCAGCCGAGTCCTCGGAGACTTGCGTCTCCTCGGCCCCGGCAGCCGCTCACAAGGCCGCGGCCGGCCATGCCTTTTCCGCCTTCGCCATCCTCCGCCCGCCGCTCCCATGAACCACCTTGCGCAAACGCTGGGTCACTCGCGTATTGCGCAACTTTTTGGGGTTGATGGTTATCGGGCTTGGTTTCCGGAGCTACTCCGGGGGAATTCCGGCTGCGCAATTCCGTTTGTCAGAGTATCACGAGGAGGGTGAAGAAGGCGAGCAGGAAGGCGTGATAACGGATATCACTGCGGCTCTGAACTAAATACATTCTTTCGATTGGGTCGGCCTCATAGATATCATCCAGCCCCTCAGCTCGAACGCCATCCTCCGACCAATCAACCTCTTCCGACCGCTCTGCCCCCTCCGTCCGAACTGCGAAAGAAGCCAACGTCCGGAAAGGAAACTTTTCGACAACTTTCCCTTCGGAAATCAAAGTGAGCCCCCCGTTGCTGCGATTCAAAGTAAGAAGAGTCTTGCGGTCACAGAAACAGAAAATTCCATCGGCGCCGTCGCTCTTGAGAAGCACAGTTTCGAATCCGCGATTTTCAGCCTCGCTCTGGAACTGAAGAATATCCGAAAATTCTTCCCGCCCAAGCGCCTGGGGATCATACACACTCACAACCATCACCTTCTCCCCTGAAGGAAGGGGAATCGGGAAATCCTCATCTTCCGGGCAGAAAGCAATGTTTTCCACACTGTCCCCGGGAGCATATTCAGTGAAATCCTTCACCGGGAGATTCAAAAGATTCCAGATGAAGAACCCTGCAAGAATAGCCAGCGATACCACGAAAGAAATGCCCTTTCTGACCCTCTTCCTGCCGAGAGACCAGCCGCCCTGCAACCGGAATCCGCAGACAGCGAACACCAGAAGAACTATATTCTTCCAAAAAGTCTGACTGTGAGTCAGATGAATCGCGCTGCCGAAACAGCCGCAGTCCATATTGGGATTGAATATTACCAGAGCTATGGAAATCAATGTGAAAAATCCCAGCAGAACAAATGTGACCGGCCTTGTCACCCTCGGAAATATCCCTGTCACAAGCGCCAGCCCCACAATCGCTTCGGCAAACGACAAAGCCGCCCCGAGAATCAGACTCACCCCCAATCCGGCCACAACCCCTGAAAGGAAATCCAGATGCATCCATCTCAGATATGCCTCCACCACAAGCGAAGTCCCGACCGGATCCAGCAACTTGAAAATGGAGGACAGCACAAATACCATCCCGACCGCCCAAAGAAGAATTCTGCCGGCTTTTTTCATCCTGAAATCCCTATTTGACACCACCGAAAACCGTATCCACCTGCTCTTTCAACTTGAGGAAAGTAGCCTCGGGCGAAAGCATCCCCCCGCGCTCGTCGGCGCAGTCGATGCGTATGAATGAAGAATCTTTCTCACATTCAGCAAGATACATTTCCCGAACTCTTTTCTGGAACTCGATATCAGCCTCGTGAATGTCCTGATGCCCTTCCAGATACCCTCTGTCGGCCCCGACCCTGTTGCGGGTGAGATTCCCCTCCACAAAACCGATCGGCACGTCGAGGAATATGTTGAGATCCGGTTTCGGAAGGGCGAAGTCCCCGTACTCGGTGCTGAAAATCCAGTCCCTGAGCGCGGCCCGCTCGTTCTTGGTCGGCAGTTTGGCGCACTGGTAGGCGATGTTGGAATACACATAGCGGTCCAGAAGCACATTCTCCCCGCGTGCAAGTTCCTCCTTAATCGACGGCGCGGCACCGTGCCTGTCTTCAGCGAAAAGGAGAGCGACAAGTTGCGGATGCACCTCGTCGTTGGCACCGAAATCGCCCCGAAGGAAGGCACTGATCAAATCCCCGTAAACCGGAGCCGAATATCTCGGAAAATGAATATAGTCGAGTTTGCCGTATGTGTCGGCAAGATATTTTTTCAGCATTTTGACCTGTGTGGACTTTCCGCTTCCATCGAGGCCTTCGATAACTATCAGCATCTTTTCAAATGTTTCAAAACAGGTTCTTATCGTCCCGATAAATGTGTCAGAGCGCAAATTTAATCATTTTCATGATTCTCTCCACCGAATGTGTCCTGATTACAGACACTCCTCCCCGAAGACTTAGTTCCAGAGCTCTTTCTTCCAACTCGGACGAAACTTTCCCGGATGAATCCCTGACCATCCTCTTGTCCGACCATCCCACCAGAATAGGGCGGCCGAGTGCCTGGAAATCAGATAGATGCTCCATCAAAGTCCAGTTCTGGGCGAAGTCTTTGCCGAATCCCAGCCCCGGATCCGCATACCATCCCTCATTCAGCCCGACTTCCTCTAGCCGTGCGCCAATCCCTCTCATCCACGCGAGCACCTTCCCCGTGACATCCCCGTTGTTGTCCGGGATATCACCTGCGCCCTCCACGCGGCACCACGTCTCCCCTGTGACATCCCCGTTGTTGTCCGGGATATCACCTGCGCCCGCCACGCGGCACCCCGTCTTCCCTGTGACATCCCCGTCGGATGCCCCGCAGTGTGTGGCAACATATTCCAGCGCGAGACCCCCGACAAGCGGAAGCATATCCGGGTCAGCGGCCCCGCTCACATCATTTACCAGAAACCGGCCGCACTCCAAGTAGGCGCGCCGCACTATCTCCGCCCTGAAAGTGTCGATGGAAATCTTCAACTCATCCCCGAACTCCCTGCGAAGCGGAGCAAGACATTCCCCGAGCCGCCTCCACTCGCACTCGAGCTCAGCGGCCGTGCTGCCCGGCCTTGTGGAACATGCGCCGAAATCTATAATGTCCGCCCCCTCCCCAAGTATCCTCTCCGTGCGCCTGAGGCAGTCATCCACAGACGGGACCTCTCCGCGGAAAGTCACCCGCGAAGACTCTTCGAATGAATCCGGAGTAAGATTGAGAACCCCCATCAGGGAAATGTAGCGTGAACCGTATCGAATCATACCGTCATCAAGTCAGAATCATACCGCCATCACAGCAGAGTGCGCTCCACCGCCTTGTGCCATTCCTCCTTCAACTTTCCGACCTTGGCACCT
>JAKSKQ010000044.1 GCA_024401675.1 Bacteroidales bacterium
ACGCACGGAATGGTACAGACATCGTTCACGCGCGTCTAACCAATCCTGTTTCATCCGCGCAGACGAGTGGACTGGTATATACGCGAATCATTCGCGTCTGTACGAAAATCATCCGCACATGCGAATGAACGCAAACTGAGTTTATTCAATCTTCATCAAACTCTTGATCAGTGGCAGCACTGCCGTACGCAGCGCGCGTTCGTTGAGCTGGTGCCCGCCTTCAAAGCGGGATGCATTGGGATAATATTTCCGAAAGAGGTCATAACTGCCGCGCGTGGTGTCGTCGTCAGTACCGAAGAGCCCCCAGGTGTTCTCCCGATCGAAGTCCGTGATTCCGTCGAACTGACAGCGTTCCATCTGGAAGTAATGTTGAATCGTTTCTTTCGTTATCCGAAACTCCTTTGCATTGTCTTTCCTGCCATTCAGATACTTGAATATTCCCGGCTTCAGCACTTTCGACATCCGGGACATGTTGAAGGCCGGATTGACGCAGATTTTCCGGAACCCGCGCATCTGCTGGGCATACATGGCACCCATTGATGTTCCGATTATCAGCTCAGGCTTCTCGATGGCGCAGAACTCCCTTAGGAAAGGAAGCGCCTCCTGAGGGTCCATAGGAATATCCGGAGCGATGACTTCATCCTGGGGCAGCATTATGCGCAGCAATTGTGCGGTGCCCGTGGCTCCGGAAGAGGCAAATCCGTGAAAGTATGCAATTTTCATATCATATTCAGGTTGAGGAAAACACAGAAAGTTCATTGCCGGTTCTTCCACTTGTCGATGGCGAGCTGCTGCATATCGACGACTTCATCGCGCTCATCTACAATTTCATTCCCGAGGACGGTCTCTATGATGTCTTCCATGGTGAGGAGGCCCTGGAAGGAGCCGTAGTCGTTGATGATGACGGCAATCTGTTCCTTGCTCCTGAGCATCTCGTCCCAAATCTTGTCTATTTTGGTATCTTCAGGGAATGAGGCAATCTCCCTTTTGATTTCCGAGAGTTTGCAGTCGAACTTGTCTTCAGCCATCAGTTGGAGAGCCTCCATCCGCAGGATGTAGCCTGTGATATATTCGTCATTGTCGGCATAGACGGGAATCCTGCTGTGATGCAGGAACCGGCGGTCCTTGTAGAATTTCTTGATGGTCATCGACTCTGGTGCAATTGCCGCAACCACTCTCGGGGTCATGGCTTCCTTCGCGGAAATCTCATCGATGTTTATGATGTTCTGGATTATCTCATTCTCGTCTTCTTCAAGTTCTCCGGTTTCCTCCGCGACATCAGCCATCGCCCCGATTTCTTCCCTGGACACACTCACATCGCCTTTGTCGCCGGAAACAAGTTTCTGGATGAATTCCACCGTCACCACGACCGGATACAGAATCACTATCAGGACATTGACAGTCGTTGCGGTGAATACCGTGAGCGATTTCCAATGTGTGGTACCGATTGTCTTGGGGATTATTTCGGAGAATACGAGTATCAGGATGGTGGTCGCTGCACTGACAGCACCGAACCACTGGGACCCGAAGAGTATAGTCGCCTGCCTTCCGACGCCGGCCGCTCCGATAGTGTTCGCTATCGTGTTGAGAGACAGGATTGCCGCAAGGGCTCTGGAGGAATCCTGTTTGTAGAGTTTGAATCTTTTCGCTGCTCTCAGACCTTCTTCCTCCTTCAATGTGATGTAGGAAAGAGGGGTGCTCATGAGGACAGCTTCCAATATGGAGCACAGGAATGAAATGCACAGGGCGGCGGCCAGATATATCAACAATTCAATCATAGTGCAAATATAACGCTAAAATTGAAATGCTGAAAATGAAACAAATCTGTTAGTTATTAACAAAAATGTTACTACATTTGCCATCCGAAACGAAAGAAATAACAGGATGCAAGGATATTTCCCATATCTTGACTATGTTTCCGGAAAGGATTTCATTGGCCGCGAAACGACTTCTCTGCTGATTTCCAACTATTTGGAAAGGGGAGAGAATGTGCTTGTCTATGACGCCCCCCACAGCGGCAAGACCTCAGTCATCAATCATGCCCTCTCGGATTTGCGCAGAAAGCAGAATTCTCTGGTCACTTGCTGTGTGTCGCTTGGAAACGTGCTGAGCGGGAAGGACTTCATAAAGAAACTCGTCGGAAAAGTCTCCCGCACCCTTTCCGTCCCTGACGCGGAAGCGCTGACAGACTCCCTTGTGGAAGAGGAGAACTTTGACAAGGCCGTATCTCTTGCCGCCGAAGTTTCCGACGACCTTTTCCACACATCCAGGATTGTGGTCGTGATTGAGGAATTCCAGGCGTTGGACCGTCTGGATTGTGCGGAAAAGATTTACAAGGCCTTTGCGGCAGCCCTGTCAGGGAAGAGCAGCTGCTCCTGGCTCATAACAGGTTCCTCCATCAATGTCATGAAATATCTGTTCCGGGTGAGGACTGTCTTTGCCGGCACTCTGACCAGGGTGGTGCTCCCGACGATTGACCCCAGGCAGATAGTTGAATATGTCATCCATACCTTCAATTCGACAGGCAAGGTGATTCCAAGGGAACTTGCCTTGGAATATGTGGGATACCTTCGCTCGGACATGTGGTATGTCAATCACCTCATGTCCATCTGTGACTCGCTTACCAGAGGCTATGTCAACGATTCTGTCATCCGGGATGCGATGCGGAACCTCCTCTTCATCCATAATCCCCGTTTCCGCTCTGAAATGGCTTCGCTTACCGGGTTCCAGATCAATTGCCTCAAGGCAATTCTCGACGGGCATACCCACCTCACCAGCGTTGAGGTCATAAACAGATACGGACTGAACTCTTCAGCAAATACAATCAGGGTGCGCGAAGCTCTGATGAAGAAGGAACTTATCGCCTTCGACGACGACAATGCCCTCTATGTAATAGACCCCTTGTTTGAATATTGGCTGAGAAACGATTATTTCGGGCATGAATAAACTGAAGTTCACAGTCGGGGTAGCGCTTTCCACTCTGGTTTTGTGCTGCGGCGTCTCCTGCGAAAAAATCGAACAGCACAGACCTGTTCCGGATTCCGCTCCCAGGGACAACGCCCTTATTCTTTTCTGCGCAGGCTTCAACAACCTCTCCGGATCGCTGTCTCAGAATATCTCGAGCCTCCTCCGCGGCTACGTCCCGTCCAGGGATTCCTCCCTGCTTTTCATATACAGCCACATGGTTGAAAAGGGCAATTACAACATAAAGACATCTCCCGTGCTCGAGAGGGTGTACCGTTCGGAGCGGGGGACGGCAGTGCGGGATACCCTGCTGATTTTTCCCAAGGGAATGACCTCCGCGGACCCGGAACTTCTTTCGCAGATGTTGAGATATCTGAATGAACATTTCACTGTGAAGAACTGGGGCATACTGTTCTCCGGCCATGGTACCGCATTCCTTCCTGCCGGTTTTTATGATGGAGAACATTCCTACAGCAGGTATGACGACATTCAGGACATAGTCTTCGCTCCCGGAAAATACAATATGCTCTACGGCTGCGTTCCCGATTGGGTGGAGAAGGACCCCCTTGTCAAGACTTTGAGTGCGGAGTATGGCTTTTCCGGGGACCAGCGTGTGACAAGGGAGATGGATGTGAACCAATTGCGGAAATGTTTCCCGATGCATTTCAAGTACATAATGATGGACTCCTGTCTGATGGGAAATATGGAAACCGCATTCGCCCTCAAGGATGTCTGCGATTACTACGGGGCGTCTCCGACAGAAGTTCTCACCACCGGTTTCGATTATTCGAAGTTGTCCCAATATCTGCTCAAATATCCGGAGCCGGATGTCAAATCGGTGCTGGAGGCTTATGTGGACTATTATATAAGGAATCATTCATCCGCCAGCATCTCCCTGGTGGACTGCTCCCTTCTGGACGAATTCGCGTCCATGTGCCGGGATATATTCGCCGCTCACAGGGAGGCTCTGGACAATCTCGACTACAATAAGGTGCAGCGCTATTATCGCCGTTATGTCAATACCAAGGGATATTTCAATCCGCACTGGTTTTTCGATGTAGTGTCAATAGTGAAGAATCTGGGGCTTGAACAGGATGAACTGGCCGATTTCTTCTCTCTGTATGACCGGGTTGTTGTGTTCAGAAAGTCCACTGCATCATTCAGTCTCACGGGCGGCTTCGATTTCAAAGACTTCTACGGTCTGTCCATGTATCTTCCCTCCTACGGCGATTCTGCCCTGGAAAAATTCTATATCGAGAATATGCCCTGGCAGAAGGCAACCGGCCTTGTGAATGAAAAATAGCGGAACTGGTCCGCTATTTTGAAAACAATCCGAAAAGTTCGGCGTCTATTTTTTCAGTGATTTCCCGGAAATCTTCGGGACGGTTCTCGAATTTGAGACGGTCAACATCGATTACCAGAAGACGGTGGGGATAAGTCTCTATCCACTTTTCGTAGCGGTCGTTCAGCCCGGAGATGTAGTCGATGCGTATGCTTTTTTCGTATTCGCGTCCCCGCTTCTGAATCTGGGAAATGAGGTTGGGAATGGAGGAGCGGAGATAAATCATCAAATCGGGCGGATTGACCAGTGACATCATAAGGTCGAAAAGGTCGGAATAGTTTTCGAAGTCCCTGGAAGACATCAGCCCCATGCCGTGGAGGTTCGGCGCGAAGATGCGTGCGTCCTCATAGATGGTCCGGTCCTGGATTATGACCTCGTTGCACTTGCTGATATCCACGACATCCTTGAATCTCTTGTTCAGGAAATAAATCTGAAGGTTGAAGGACCATCTTTCCATATCATCGTAGAAATCCGCGAGATAGGGATTGTAGTCAACTGATTCGAATTTCGGCGTCCATCCGTAATGGGCCGCAAGCATCTTTGTGAGGGTTGTTTTACCACTGCCGATATTGCCGGCGATCGCTATGTGCATAGGTCATTTGAGTTAGTTCGTGCAAAATTAACAAACTTTGGCTTTTTCTCAAAAGCGAGTGAATCGTTTTATTCGGAAAACATAGCCGGTTTTGTAAATTATTATGGTAAATTGCCGAAAAATAAGTACAACGCGCCATGAAAAGCACTAAAATCATCAACTTCGGAGCAACAGTATTGCTCGTTGCCGGATTCACCGGATGTGACAAAACTCCTCAGGACCAGCCCGACCCCCGGGAAAAGGGAAAAGAAATCACTATTACAGTTTCTACCGCAGGCAGGACCTGGCAAAGCGGAGATGAGTTTTTCCTGTATGACGGGAAATCATCTCAAAAGGTAGTGACCTCCTCCGCGGGAGAGACCGCAAGTCTCAAAGCAAAAGTTGATGAGGAAGCCGCATCTTTCCTTGTGTATTACCCCTACTCGGAAACCGTGAAGGCTTCTTCCGCTACGGTTGTTTCCGATGTTCTGAGCGCAGCGCAGACCGCCGTGGCCGGAGGATATCCCGCCGAGGGTTTGAAATATGCGGTTTCGACAAAAGAAGGTGCCGCCATCATGTCCGGCCTTTTCGGATATCTGAAATTCCAGGTTGCCGAGGAAGGATATACCACCTTCACTATCACAGGAAAGGATAATGAGGTACTCGCCGGAGGATTTTCAGCCGACTGTGTGTCTGCAATTCCCTCAGTATGGGCTTCCGGTGCGGAAAAGACAGTCACTCTCACCGCAGACGGCGGTTTCCAGCCGAATGTGTGGTACTATGTCGCAGTGATTCCCCAGGCACTCAAGTCGGGTGCTTCGTGCACTCTTTCCGGCTCGGGGAAGGATGACCGCACACTTGCAGTTGAGGAAAAACTGTCAGCCGGCATAGGCCAGGAGGCCGAACTCGGAGTGTTCCGCGCTCCCGCCCCGAAGGTCGAATACTACACAGTACCCCTTGAAAATTTCGTCTGGAGTACATCCAATGTATATTTTGTGAAAAATGCCTCAAAGGATACCGTAGCCATGGTGGCGAGGGAATATTTCGGCGCGACTGTCAAGGCCCAGGGCGTGGTGTTCTATGCCTGGAAGGACGGGAAGGCAGATTATTCCAAGGGTGTTATTGCCCAGATTACCAAGTTGAACAATACTGATCCCGGTGAAGAGAATCTCCAGATACACGGAGGCACTCTTTCCATCACTGACATGAATCCGGACAATGTGGTCTATACTCCCGGGACAAGCCTGCTTCCGAAGACTGTCTATATCAAGAAGGACGGTTCCTCAATCGAGATTTCAGAGCCTGATGGATGTGTTCCCCTTGAAACTGTGGCCGAGGCGTATGTGCTGACAAGCGACGTGAGGGAGCATCCCGTCACTAAAGTGGGTACTCAGATATGGCTCGGGCTTGAGTTCCAGACCACAAAATACGCGGACGGAACACAGATTCCGCAATATTCGAACGGCTCTCCGATGTGGGCCGACAATGCCTCAGCCATGGTCATATACAACAACGGCACTGCGGACTACTATATGTATAATGGATATTCACTCGGTTATTCCGATGCCGCCGCCGATGGAGAGAACTGCCCCTTCGCGAATAAAATCGCGCCCAAGGGATGGCGTCTTCCCACTGCATCCGAGTATGTGGACGGGCTTTGCGGCTTCTGCGGGAATACTCTCGACATCCTCAAGAACCTTTCTTTGTTCAGAGCCGGCAATACATACAAGGTGACTCCGAGCAGCGGCAATGCCAAAGTCGGGTCACTCGGTTATGCCAGCACCTGGACCAGTACTCCCGGAGCAACTTCGAAGGCATATCTCGCCGGACTCAAGAGTTCCGGAGACCCGGCGACGGTCAATGCTCCCCAGTCACTCAAGAACGCATTCAGCGTAAGATTAATTGAAGAATAAATATGAAGTCAGGATTTGGCAGGACGGCTTTGTCCGTCATCCTCATTTTCTGTCCGGTTGTCCTTTCATTTGCCCAAAGGCAGGTCCGCGGCCGCATCATCGATGAACTCGGTGAGCCGGTCATCGGTGCCGCCGTCGTCCAGGAAGGCGTTTCCGGAGGCACGGTTTCCGACATTGACGGAAACTGGTCCCTGACGCTTTCCGGCTCGGGAAAGGCGACACTTGTGTTCTCTTCCCTGGGATATGAGAATGTGACTCGTGAAATCGGGAATTCGGAAAATGAGGTCAAAGTCGTGATGACATCCCAGTCCACTGTTCTCGATGAGACGGTTGTGGTGGGATACGGCACCCAGAAGAAAGTCAATCTGACAGGTGCGGTCTCGGCAATCAAAGTTGATGAAGAATTCACAGAAAGGCCTGTCGCGAACATTTCCAGCGGCCTTGCGGGACTGGTTCCGGGCCTTGCTGTGGCCCAGGCCAGCGGTGAGGCCGGAAACAACAGCGCGGAACTGCTTATCCGCGGCATGGGAACCGTGAACGATGCGTCTCCGCTGATTGTCATAGACGGCATGACCGATCTCACCCTGGACCGTGTCAATATAGAAGATGTCGAGTCCATTTCTGTCCTCAAGGACGCTGCGGCCGCTTCGGTTTACGGTGCGAGAGGAGCGAACGGTGTGATTCTCATCACCACCAAGTCCGGCAAGAGCGCACAGAAAACCAGCGTCAAACTTTCCACTTCCTGCGCTGTCACCCAGCCTACCAACACTTTCCATTTCCTCACCGACTATGCCCGTGTGCTTTCCGCACAGCAGAGACGCCAGGGAATCAGTGCAATGCTGAGCGACTTGAATTTCAAGGACGGCACTGTGGATGAATGGCTGGCGATGCAGATGGTCGATCCCGCTCTGTACCCCAATACAGACTGGTGGAATGAAATCACAAGGACAGGACTTCTCATCAAGGCCAATGTCTCCGCATCCGGAAAGACTGATGCATCGAATTTCTATGTGTCCGGAGGATATCAGAAGGAAAACGGTCAGTTCATCAACAATAATCATGACCGTTACAACCTGCGTTTCAACTACGACTACAAGATAAGGAAGTCGTTGGATATCGGAGTCCGTTTCGATGGCAACTGGACCAAAACCCAGTCCGCGCAGACAGGAAATCTGTGGACCGCGATTTCGGGCATCTACCCCTACGATGCTTCCTCCGGCCGTTATGGAGGCGCGATGGCATACGGCGAGAGTGTGGACGGCATCAACAACCCGCTGGCGATGCTTAACAGTACCATCACAAAAAAGAACCGCCAGGAGGCGAATGTTTCCGCATTCATCAATTGGAGGCCCGTGAAAGGGCTGACACTGACTGCGGATTTCTATGTCCACTATTATAATTCGTTCTCATCCTATGCTCCGATGCCTACCGGAGCGGCGTACAATTTCCAGAAGAAGGAGGACACTGCCCTTGTGTTCATACCTTCCTCTGCCGGAATAGAGAACAACAGCGCCACAGGTTGGAAGACCCAGCTGAATCTCAAGGCCCTGTATCAGAAAACATTCGCCCGTCATCATGATTTCTCGGCAATGTTCCTGTACAATGAGGAATCCAGTTTCTCCAGGAGCATGATGGCAAGCCGTGAGGAAAGGATAGACCCTTCGCTTACAGAAATCAATGCTGCCCTCAAGAATATCCAGAGCACCAGCGGAACATCCGCCAGAAGCGGTCTTCGCTCTTTTGTCGGCAGGGTCAATTATGCCGCATTCAACCGCTATCTGTTCGAGGTCAATGCCCGTGCCGACGGCTATTCCCGCTTCACGAGAGGACGCCAGTGGGGAGTCTTCCCTTCCGTGTCGGCTGGATGGCGCTTCACCGAGGAACCTTGGCTGAAGAGCGTGCTTTCTCCCAAGACCATGAATCTTGGAAAGTTGAGAGTGTCCTACGGCTCTCTCGGTAACAATACCGGAGTTGCCAATTACCAGCAGCTCAACACTCTCAACGCCACCAATTATTTTGTCGGAGGTACTATTGTGCCGGCGCTCGTGTCCACAAAGATCATCAATGAAGGCCTCACTTGGGAGAAGACTACGATTTTCGATGCCGGTCTCGACCTGGCTTTCCTGAACAACCGCCTTTCCTTCGAGGGTGACTTCTACAACCGTCTCACCGAAGGCATGATCCAGAGTTCCGACGCATCCCTGATGATCGGCGGCCTTTCCACTCCCAAAAGGAACATGGCATCCCTTGTCAACCGCGGATTCGAACTCAATCTCACCTGGAAGGACGGCACGAAGGACTTCCATTACAGCGCCAATTTCAACATTTCCTACAATGCGTCAATGCTCCTGTCCTGGAACGAATACCTCGACACCGGCTCGATATGGGTGGGAATGCCGTATAATTTCACATACAATTACATCGACACCGGGTATATCAACCAGACCTGGATGGACACATATCTCCAGAGCCAGCAGAGCAAGTTCCCCGGGGATCTGCTCCTGACCGATGTCAACGGCGATGGTATTGTCAACAGGTACGACATGGTGGCGAGCCCCCAATTCAATCAGGACCGTCCGACCACCAACTACGGTATCAATTTCCAGTGCGGGTGGAAAGGCCTCGAATTTTCCATGCTATGGCAGGGAACTTACGGCCGGGTAGCGAATTGGAGGACGAGTTACAATGACTTCAATTTCCCTACCACCGGTTATGCGGTGACGCAGGACCATATCAACAACCAGTGGTCTTATGACAATCGTGACGGCGGCTGGCCACGTGCGGGAGGCGGACAGGCTACGGCGAACATGGAAACCACCAGTTACTGGATGGACGATATGAGTTATCTGAGGCTCAAGAGTCTGGAGATTTCATATTCCCTGCCCAAGCGGTGGATGGAAAAGATAAAATTCTCCGGAATCAAGTTCTATCTTTCCGGCAGCAATCTGCTCACATTTACGAAATTCCGCGGACTCGACCCGGAAAAGGCCAATATCAACGACCTTTATCCGCTCAACCGGTCCTATTCATTCGGCATCAACATAATATTGTAGGAGGAAGAAATATGAAAAGACATTTGACAGTACTTCTCTCAATGCTTGTGCTTCTGTGCGGATGCCAGGACCTTCTCATCGAAAAGCCTACCGACAGACTCAATGAATCGGATTTCTGGAAAACTCCCGAGGACGCCAAGACTTCCCTCTACGGGTCGCTGGCCCATTCGAGGAATGTGTTCTATCAGGAATTCTTCCTTGACGGTCACGCGGAGTATGTCCGTATGAACAACAACAAGTTCAAGCCCAGCGGCTACGGAGACCGTTTCGAGGCCATGTTCAAGAATTGCTACACTGCAATCAATCACCTCAATTATACAATCGACCACACCGAGGAACTGATTTCACGGGGATATGATGACGAGACAAAGGCATCTCTCGAGCAAGTAATCGGTGAGGCGAAACTCTGGAGGGCGATGGTGTATTTCAGGCTTATCTGCTTCTGGGGCGATGTGCCGATGCTCGAACACATAGTCAGGGACATGGTTCAGGTCGATACAATCGGCAGGACTCCTCTCGGAACGGTCAAGAATTTCATCGTCAAGGATCTCACTTATGCCTATGAACATCTTCCCGAACCTTCTGAGACAATCAGCGGCCGCTCATCCAAAGTGGCGGCTCTGGCGGCCAGGGGCAAGGTGCATCTGTTCTGGGCATCGTGGAACAATTTCGGCTGGCCTGAAGAATCCGCAATGGGTACATTCAAGCCCAGCAGGACCGAGGCGAAAAAGGCCTATAAACTTGCGATGGATGACTTCAGCCATGTCATAGATGATTTCGGCCTCGACCTGTTCCGCGGCGGAGAGCCCGGAGAGTGGGGCGAACCCGGCAAGAGCGATGTTCTTCCGAATTATTTCTATCTGTTCCTTCCCGAGGCCGACGGCGATCCCGAAATGATTCTGACCCTTTCATACGGCGGTCAGGGAACGGGGCAGAGTGAGCAGTTGATGTATGAATTCGGAAACTACAGCACGGAATCCGCTCCCGGACGTCTGACACCCCGCTCCGAGGTGATAGACATTTACCAGTCCACAATCACCGGTGACTATTGCGAACCGGTCGTGCGCGATCCGAGCACGACTCTCGAGAACGGAGCCTGCAATCCCAAGACCTATTTGAACAGGGATTACAGGATGAAGGCCACGATGCTTTGGAACGGGGAGTCCATGATGACTATGAAGGACCTGCACGATACCGGCTACAAGCGTTATATGTACAAGCAGACCACCGGCACGGCGGCCGGCCCGGGCGGGGACGTCATGGATGTGCTGACCGTATCGGAGGATGAAACCGGTCTCATTTTCAGGAAATTCGTCCGCAATTACTCCGGTGCCTACAACAATGAGGGCGACTATGATTTCCCTCTCATCCGCCTCGCAGACGTGTTCCTGATGTATGCGGAAGCCGCCAATGAGTACAACGAAGGATATACCCAGAAGGCTCTCGACCTCGTCAACCGGGTTCGCCACAGAGGCAACCTGCCCCCGCTCGCCGAGGACAAATACTCCACCAAGGAAGCTTTCTTCGCGGCAATCAAGCAGGAAAGGCTCGTGGAGCTCATCGGGGAGGGACAGCGCCAGTTCGACCTCCGCAGGTGGAGGGACATAGCCAATGTATTCGGCCCCGCTTCCGGTCCGGGTATCCATGTATTCGATACCAAGGGCAGCGACAAGGGCAACTTCTGGGTTGCCGCGGCAGTGGCCACATACCAGAAATGTTATATATTCAAGTTCCCCGAAACCGAAGTTGACAGGAACCCCAATATCAACCAGACACCTTGCTGGAATTAAGTCATGAAAAAGATATTCAGTTTAATCATCATTGTTCTTGCCACCGCATCCCTGAGCGGCTGTTTCAAGTATGCGGTGGATGAGGACGGCCTCCTCATCAGCCAGGATGACGGATGTTATGTCCTCAAATTCGAATTGTACGATGTGGACCAGAAGCCCATCACGTCTTCCGTCCATGCGACAGTAATTGATACTCTCAGTTGTACGGTGGATTATTACTACATGTACGGAACAGTCCTGGACAATGTGTACCCGAGGTTCAACCTGTATTACAACTGCAAGCTCGACCCGAAGATCACAGGCCGGGTGAACTGGTCCGACAAGGCTCCGCGCAGATGGACTGTTGTCAGCGGGAGCCGCCGTGTCCGCAAGACATATACGGTGTATCTCCATGAAGAACAACCTCTCGAATAGTGTCGCGATATGAGAAAATTTGCATTCATAATGCTGCTTGCGCTGTTTCTCGGCGCATGTCAGAAATCTTCCGAGCAGGAGTTCAGATGCGACTGCCTCGACCGTTCGTGGGGAATCCACATGGTAGGAGAGGAGATGTCATTCGCCTTTGCCAGTGCCGTGACTTCACGCGTCGGGAAGGTGGTCTCAGTCAAGGCTGTCGCCTCGATTGCCGGAGATGAAGGGACGGGAATAGACATCAATGCGTACAGGACGAACGAATCCGGCGAGGATGTGCCGAGGGTCGTCGCCAAAACCGTAGGCCAGAGCGACCCTTGCGCCAGCAAGGCGGAATTGGTTGTGGACACGTGTGCAATCACGCTCCGCTACAAATGGGTGGTCCCCGAGGCCGCGCGGGACAAGGACGTGTCCTTCACGTTCTATGCTTCCGACGACAAAGGAAGGGTGGTCAGTTGCAACATGGGACCGTATCATTGTTCCAGACAGTATTGCACCACCGGCATTCAGGCGAGCAACACCCGCTGCTATATCAGCGTCGAGGATATGGCGGTATATACTTACGATGAAGTTGTTTCCGGAAACAAGACTGTGGATGTCATCTACGCTTATCGCGAGGTGCCGACCGACAGTTCTCCTTCCGGCTCGGGTTCCGTGGGCGGACTTAACAAATGCTTCATGTCCCCGACCGCGGCCGCAATCGGCAGGATAAAGGAACTGTCCAACGTGAAGTTGCCTCCCGTTGAAAGGAATACGAAATTAAGGGAGTCGGCCCATGCCAAAGACAATGTTATCGAACAGTCCAAGTGGCACCTGTATGTCACCGACCAGGATTTCGCCGCGATGGACTTCGAAAGAGCGGGATATTCCAATCTTGTCACTAACTTTGTGACAGCGTACAACTGCATCTGGATTGAAACCGCTGATGGAAAATACCGTGCCTGGATGTGGGTCAACACCCCTGCGGGCGGCGGTGATGCCATCACCTTCGGCATGAAACGGTACAATATGTAGGCGATGAAGAAGTTTGCGACAGTTCTGGTTTTCCTGACGGCGGTTTCCCTGTTTCGGGGGTCCGCTCAGACTGACACGTCCCATCCGAGGCTCTTTCTCCGCTCCGGTGAGGATAAGATTCTTCTTGAGAACATTTCCCGCGATACCACCTGGAGCAGAATGCACAGGGCCATAGTCGCCGAGTGCGATACCATTTGCCTCGAAGAGCCGATGGAACGCATTCTCGAAGGACCGAGATTGCATGCGGTGTCGTGCGAGGTGCTGCGCCGGGTGCTGTTTCTCAGTTATGCCTACCGTACGACGGGAGATGTCCGCTATGCGGAGCGGGCCGAGCGGGAGATGCTGCATATATGTGATTTCACCGACTGGAACCCTTCCCATTTCCTCGACGTCGCGGAGATGAGCACCGCCCTCGGTATCGGATATGACTGGCTCTACGGCTGGCTTTCCGATGAATCCAAGGCAAGGATTGTCGAAGCGATAATCACCAAGGGCCTCGACCCTTCTGAGGATGCCAGGTACAATCCGGTGTTCACGACCAGACCATCCCGCACATGCAACTGGGGACAGGTCTGCAACGGCGGCCTGGCAGTGGCGTCAATAGCCATTCATACCGAAAATCCGGAGCAGGCTTCCAGAATCATAGAGCGCAGCCGGGAACTCATGATGCTTCCCATGAATGCCGAATATCCGCCTGAGGGATGTTACCCCGAAGGCTTCGGATACTGGGCGTTCGGGACTCAGTACAATATCCTTTTCATCTCGGCGATGGAGAAGTATTTCGGTGCGCAGAGCGTTTCGCAGTACAAGGTTGTCCCCGGCTTCATTGAGTCCGGAAATTATTCCCAGCAACTTATCACCCCTTCGCTGAGGACCTTCGGCTACTCGGACAACAGCACCAGAATATATCTCGAGCCTGCGGTCATGTGGTTCAACACCGTGAAAGAGGACCCGAAGATGTATTTCATGCAGAAGAGGCTCTTCGACAAGTTCGACCTGACACATTCCTATGTCAAGACCATCAAGAACCGTCTGATTCCCATGATGCTTGTCTGGGGAGTCGGCACAGGTGACGCTCCGCTGGTCAGTCTCGACCGTGCCGAAGAACCCCGTGACCTGTTCTATCTCGGACAGGGGGAAAATGACGTCTGTGTGATGAGAAACTCCTGGAGACCCGATGCCGCCTATCTTGGCTTCAAGTCCGGAAGGGTGAACAATCCCCACGGACACATGGATATTGGCAGTTTCTATTACGAAACCGACGGCGTGAGATGGTCCCTCGACCTTGGAAGCGACCACTACGGGGATATTGCCAAGGCTCATATCAATATGTTCAATATGAAGCAGGACAGTCCAAGGTGGACGGTTCTCACCAAATACAACAATTTCGCCCACAGCACAACCGGACCCGAAGGGGTTTATCAGATTGTGGATGCACAGTGCCATATCGATTCCATAGCCTGCAAGCGCAGGTTCAAATCGGTTTCGAGCGACCTGACAGGGGTTTACGCCGGTAAACTCGAAAAACTCGTCCGGACTGTTTCCCTGAGGGGCAGATGTGCTGAAATCACCGACATTGCGCACGGCACTGATGAAATCCTGCCGATGAACTGGACTATGATAACGGAGGCCGTTTCCATGCAGCGCAGGGGAGCCTCTCTGGTTCTCCGCTCTCAAGACGGCCGGACTCTGAAGATGCGGGTGAAGTGTTCCTCAGAGTTTGAATGTTCTCTCGAACCCATGAGGCAGCGATGCGATTTTGAAAATCCATCGGACGGAATATTCCGTCTTACAATAAAATACAATGTTGCACCGGGAAAAGACAGCAGAATCCGGGTGCGCCTGAAACCATGACAATATGAAAGCAAGAATTCTAATACCGATGCTGCTTTTGTCGATGACGCTGTCCATAACATGCGTCAACGGCAATCCGTATCTTGACTACAATATGAACGGGGACGACATCGACACGCCGGATCCCGGCCCGGGCCCCAAACCCGAGGAAAAGGTATTGCCGGACCATCCGAGGCTGATTCTCCAGAGAGGGGAGGAAGTCGCGCTGGTCAGAAACATTGGCAGCGACATCCGCTGGCAGAGACTCCATGAAGCCATCATCGACGAGTGTGCGAACATTCTCGTGGCGGAGAATCAGGACTACAAACTCGATGCAAGGCGTACTATGCATACACAGTGCTGTGAAACGGTGCGAAGGGTGATGTTTCTTTCCTATGCCTACAGGACTACTGGTGAAAAGCAGTATTTTGACAAGGCCAGGAGCATAGTTCTGAACTTCTGTGCCCTGAAGGACTGGAATCCCTATCATTTCCTTGATATAGCAGAACTTACCATTGCGGCTTCATTCGCTTATGACTGGCTGTATGACGCCCTTGATGAGCAGACCCGGCAGACTCTTCTCGAAAACATCCGCGACAAGGCACTCCTTACCTCTGAAACCGGAGGAGAAGGGGACAAGAACTACAATCTGCGCTGGATGGATATGACCAGCAACTGGAGTCAGGTCTGCCACGGGAGCCTTGCTGTCGGTGCTCTTGCCATCTATGACAAGGAGCCGGCAATAGCCTCCCGCATCATCAAACGCTCGATGGAGAAGATGTTTATACCTATGGAAGCTGAATATCCTCCTATGGGAGCTTATTCCCAGGGAATCGGCTACTGGGGCTACGGAACAGCCCTGAATGCCATTTTCATCGATGCCCTTCAGGGAAGTTTCGGACGTGATACCGTCGCCTGCTTCAAAGCCGTTCCCGGATTCATGCAGACAGGACGCTACTACGCGGAACTTCTGACAAACACCCTCAACACTTTCGCATTCTCGGACAACAGTACCGATCTCGTCCTTCCCGAACAGTGTATATTCTGGTTCTACAAGGAGACCCTTGATCCCCAGTTGCTGTATTATCAAAGTAAACTTGTGGACAAGTTCACAAACCCCTCTACCGACTACAAGAACGGCAAGCCTTACAGTTCC
>JAKSKQ010000045.1 GCA_024401675.1 Bacteroidales bacterium
AACTCTGGGCGCCTGCGATTCCGCCTGAATTGTCTTTGACGGTCATGTTGCCGCTGTACCGGCATTCGCTGATCCTGCCGTTTTCAAAATTTCCTACAATACCGCCGATGTTGTTGCAAGTGGCGGAAAGGTCTCCGGTAACGGAGCATTTTGAAATCGTGCCTGCACATAAGTAACCGATCACGCCGCCGAGATATTTCGGTGCTGTGGTGAATGTGGCGGAGTTATTGATTGAATGGCAGTCGTTGATGCTGATAGTATAGTTCTTGTTGTTCTGATTGCCGAACAGTATACCCGCAGCGTTGTTGGAGTCCTTGGCATTGTAGGTGAAGGTGGAATTAGACACCGTTACTCCTGAAATCTCGGCAGTTGCGATTACAGCGCCGGCAATGGCAGCGACAGCGGAACCGGTAGAATAGGATACGTCGGCTCCGGTGATTGTCACGTTTTCGACTTTGCCGGGATTATTTGCCTGGCCGATGTATCCGCCGATAACTGCGCATGATGAACTTGTAGCGGAAATGACCGGATTCATGAATCTCAGATCCTTTACGCTTCCGATGAGAACACCGAAGAAACTGGTGTAGGCGTTGTTCGTGGATTTCAGATTGCTCAGGGTCTTGTTGTTTCCGTCAAAGTGAATGCGGCCGGCAAACTGAGTGCCGGAGGCATCCTTGACATTGCCGTCGTTGATAGGTTTCCAGTTCCCGATTCCTTCCATATCGATGTCGCAGGCCAGTCTGAAATACTGGTAAACATTGGGATTGGCCTCGATGATGGGGCGGATGCAAAGGAGATCTTCGCAGTCCCATAACATATAAGGGTCCTCTTCTGTTCCCTTGCCAGAAAGAGTGTGGGCCAGGGGCGCCTCGGCACTGAGATCGAGTTTGTAAACCTGACCTCCGCTGATGGTGACATTTTCTGCAAGAGTTATGTTTTTACAATACTTGCAACCTTTGCCGGAAACTATGGCCTGGACTTCGAGATGCGTGCCGGCGGCAAGTTCCACAGGATTCCATGATACCATCATGTATGCTGTGACAACATGGTTCCCGTCAGGAACAGCTGCGTTTTTGAAACCAAGATGCAGCATGGAGGCCTTTTCACCTTCGGTGTCATTTGTCTTGTAGAACACTTCGAGAGGCTCGTCGGAAGAGTTCTTTGCTGTGATAGCGACTCCTTCGACCGCAGTAATGTCCTCGGGGAGGACAACATCCAGCTTGACAGCTCCACTGACCTTGGTGAAGGAAATCTCGTGATAGTCGGTCAGGCCTTTCGCAACGGCGTTGAATACAAGATGATCAGTGTTTGCGTTGCCGTCCTGGACCTGGCTGGTGTAGTCGTGGGAGAGCGCACTGTAGTCGGCAGGGTAGTAAACATCGAATGTCGATCCTGCCACTTCGTTTCCTTCGAATGTGGCTTTGTGGGCATCGGCTGCATCGACTTCAGTGAGAGTGAAGATTTCTTCAGTATCGCCGACAACCAGAAGTTTGTCACCGGCTTGCCAGGCAAGAGCAAGTGAACCTTCATTACCGGCTGTCATGCTGACTTTCAGGTCTGCAAGCGAGGCTGTAACAGTAGTGGTTTTCGGTGTAGCCTCTTCTTCATGCGGAGCCGGAGTACATTGGCACAGCAGGGAAAGAACAGATGTGAGAGCAATAAGTTTTGATATTGTTTTCATTGCTTTTCGAGTGTGTTATTTGTCAAATACATTGGTTATGTAGAGATGCGAAGTGACGGAACGTTCTCCGTCGTGGTCCCATTGGCCATCGTCGCAAGGATAGTTGACGACGTGTGTGTTCTTGTCACCGTATTCGCGTACGCAGAGTGTTGATGAACCGCCGCCGTCGAGATTGAGCGCTGAAACCGGATCGAAGTTGTTGATGAGGAACTGGGTGAGTTCCTTGGCCGTGAATCCGGATGCCTTGCCGCTGCGTCTTCCGTCAGCCACAATCATCAGGATGTGATTGTCGCTTGTGAAGGCAATCGCAGTCCTGGGGTGACGTACGCCCTGATGGCGGTAGGGATGTTCGTAAGGGTATTTGGTCGGCGCCTGGGGAATGCCTGACGGAACGAAGGTGAGCCCCAGAGGCTCGTATTCATCGATCAGCAGGGGAGAACTTGACATCAGATTGGGGATGTCGGAGAGCACTTTATCGTAGAGGTCGCGCTGCTGTTTGAGACGGGTGCCGTAGGGCGGCTTGTCTCCGCAGTAGCTGTTGAAGATGTACGAAGTACCGTCTGCTTCGATTGCCAGTCCTCCCAGATTCTTCCAGTTGGGAATCTGGTAGGCTCCGTCATCGCTGCTGATTGTGTCATTTTCAATATAGGCACGCGGATCGGGGAATTTGGCGGTCTTTACAAAAATAGACTTCTGCTCGTATGCTCCGTTCATCGCAACATAGGCATTGTATTTCTTGAATATGTTGGATGTAATCTGGCTTCCGTCAAAGGCTATGTTCAGTTTGTAGCCGTCTGCCAAGTTGATGTCCGCGATGTGAACGCACTGATGGTCGCCGGAAGATGCCGGGTCGTTGCCGTAGTAGAACCAATAGTAGATTCCCTTATCGACTTTCTGTTTTGTCCAGTTCGCATCTTTTTCAGGGTCTGGCCATTTGGCATCGCGCCGGTATGGCTCTTCCTCCTTTTTGTCGTCAGGATTGGGGCCCGGATTCGTAACATTCGGTTTGCAGGCGTACACCGCCAGCAAACCGATTGTCAAAACCGTTCCGAATTGTATGAATATTCGTTTCATCTATAATACTATTTAAGCGCGGGGATATCACCGCTGAGATCCCAGATGGTTTCATCCCAACCGAGGTCGCGGGCAACATCTGATGCTGTTTTTCCTTTGGCTGCCGCTTTTCCGTGGTAGGGAGCATTATGGCAACCTTCCGAGGTCCAGTCGCAAGCAGTTCCCTGTACGGTGAGCGGTGTCGATGCCGAGGAGTTTTCCTGGTCGTAGAGGGTTGCGCTGCCGCAAATGTACTCCATATCGGGCCTCCTGTAACAGTTGGTCAGGGTGTTGGTATAAGAGGAGAAACCGACAATTGCACCGGAACTCCAGTTGTGCTCGTTCTTGTAGTTGGTGGCTTCGATACGGGGATTCCAGGCGATGCAGTTCTTCACGGTGTTATGAGGAGTCTGAACGTCCTGTTTGTCGTGGTTGGCTTCAGCCACGATACCTCCGAGGCCCCAAGGACCTTTGATTGACATTGTGCTTATGCAGTTCTCCACACTGAGGTTGTCCTTCGTGAACCCGCCGACGATTCCACCGAGGAATTTTTCGCTGGCAGTGATAGAACCTTTGGTGATACAGTTCCTTACATAGAATATCACATCATTTGTCTCGTATCCGTAAATTCCTCCCACGAAACCTCTCACACTTTCGATAGTCACATCAGCGGAACATTTTTCAATTCCTCCGGCATAAACCCTTCCGAAGAAACCGCCGATACCGTTCTTGTTGTCACCAGTGTTCTTGACAGTTCCGGAAACATGGACATTTGTACAGTATGCCTCTCTTGAGATATCGCTGTCACCTGTTCCGGCGTAGCCGGCAATGATGCCGATTGCATAAGAAGAGTGCTCGATGTAGGCGTCCTTGACCGTGAGGTCATATACTTTTCCGTAGAGAACGCCGAAAAGGCTTGCATACCTGTGATTTACGCAGCTGAGATTCGAGATAGTGCGGTTGTTTCCGTTGAAGTCGATCTTCTTGTTGTAACCGTTGTCCCAGTTGATGGGCACCCATGTTTCTCCAGTCATGTCGATGTCATTCATGAGTTTGAAGTATGTCGGATCGGCTGAAGGGGAAGATACGGTCTTGCAATTGTCCGCAACATTCTCGAGGTCGCCGGCAGAATAGATGAGATAAGGCTCGTCCTTTGTTCCTTTTCCTTTGTCAACATTGGAAATGTAGAACACGATGTACATGGGAGTCCCGTCGATGCCGGCCTCGTCTGAGCCCTCGATGCTGTCGATGACAACAGGAAGTACATAGTACTTGCCTTTTTCCAGATTGCCTGTTATGGTAACTTCCATTGTCATGGACTTCTTGTTGGATTTCATTATTGTCGCCGTGGCATCGGAAGGGTCGAAAGAATAGCAGGTGGAGGGAAGCATTATGGCTTCGGTACCTGCTTCGCGGCCTTTGTTGAAGTCCGCAACCTTTGATTCGTCCGCTTTGAACTTCACTGTGAGCGCCGTCGGAATGACTTTGCCTTCAGTGAGTTGTGCGCAAAAGGAGATTGTTTTGACTCCGCCATAGGCAAAATCGAGGTATTCGGTTTTGTCATAGGCATAGATACCGTAGGTACCTGTCTTGTCTGAGGGAGTCGGGCCCGGGGTCGGCTCCGGAGTAGGATTGCAGGAAATCGCGAACATTGCAAGTCCTGCAAGTGCTGAAATTACTGATTTTTTCATAAATTATTGCCAGTTTGGATTTTGCTTGAGGTTGGTATTGAGTTGAAGCTCGTCTGTCGGGATGGGGTAGAAGTAGTCCCTGTCCTCGTTCCAGTCTCCCTTGGAGTCACGGAACGGGCAGATCATGCCCTTGGTTTTTTCTGAAAGTTTGATGTCTCCTTCGAGAGCGAATTTGTATGTCGCGGAAGACGCGGGTGGAGTGTCGCTGTAAAGCAGCAGATCGGGTGTGCCGTTGCCGTCGAGATCATATTCGCCGGGACCGGGGAAATACATTCCGTACATGGGCACATTGAAAATGCCTCCTTCTTTCCAGCGGATGATGTCGTAGTAGCGGAAGCCTTCCTGATTGAGTTCACAACTTCTTTCGCGGCGTATTTCCAGAATGAGGGCTTTGTTGGTTTCACCTACATTCTGATAGCCGCCCCACCACTTGCTCACAAGGAAGGTATCGACAGCTTCAGGTGAGGAAAGTTCGGCCACGTCGATTTTCTTGGTGATGCCGACGCGGTCGCGCAGCATATTGACTGACATGTCAAGATCTGCCTGAGCCACAGCGCCTTCCAGTTCGGCAAGAGCCTCGGCGAAGTTCAGATAAACTTCCGCGGTGCGGAAGAGTATCAGGTCGTTGTCGGATTTGTTGTATGCGTCATTGGCCTCGCTCGTCACATATTTGATAGGTTGGTAACCTGTGATTGTGGCTGACATCATCGGTGCAAGCTGGATGGTGCCTCCGAGCCGGGTGTAGCCGGGGGTCACAATGCTCTGCGCGAGACGCGGATCGCGGTTCTGCATTTCTTCTGCGAATGAGAATGTTTCCCAATCTTCGGTGTCCGTGAACCGGGTGCCGTCAGCATTAAGATAGCTTGCCACAGCCTTGCGGGTCATACCGTAGCGGCCCATGGAGGCAGTCGTGGCTGCGTAGTTCGAACTGTGGTAGGCGTCGTACTCGAGATTGTAGTCACGGGCAAGGATAACCTCGCACTCAAGAGGAGTCCCGGCATAATTCTGGGCTGTGAAAAGGTCCAGATATGTGGTTTTGGGATTGTCAGTCTTGTAGATGGAGTAGTTGCTCTTGCTTATGAAGGTTCTTGAAACCTTCTCGCATTCGGTGAGATAGTATTTCCAGTCGTGCTCGTATCCGGTGATGTGGTGATACTTGCGGAAAGTGCCTTCGAAAAGACATACACGTGATTTCAGAGCCATTGCGGTCCATTTGGTCACGGAGTAGATGCTGTGGGTCTCAGACAGTCCTTCAATCGCATCGTCCAGATCCTTCAGGATGTTCTGCATCACAAGTTCGCGTGAGTCGCGTTCCTTGTAAAGGTCCTTGGATGTGTAGTCGAGCTGGGTGTCGTACCATGGCACGTCGCCGAAGCGCTTGACTTTTTCGAAATAGAAGTATGCGCGGAAGAATTTGGCCACTGCAGTGTATTGTTTGCGGGCGGTCGCGTCTTCGCAGCGATTCACATTGTCGAGCAGGGTATTTATGTCCCTGAGCGCGCTCCATGACCATCCGCTGCCGCTTGCCGGGACTGTCCTGTCGCCACGTACTTCGAGTGACTGCACCATCTGTATGTAGTTGTCGGCATCTTCCGTGTAAAGGCTCGAACCTCCCGGGAAAAGGGTGTAGAAGGTGTTGCTGAACGCCAGAAGGCCCTGGGGAGTAGTGAAGAATTTTTCCTCGCTCATCTTGGAAAGAGGAAACTTGTCCAACTTTGAGCAGGATGCCGCCGCGACAAGGGCGGCTGCAAATGTTATGTATAATAGTTTTTTCATCGTCTCAAAGTTTTAGAATTTTATATCGATACCGAACATGAATGTCTTCTGCCAGGGATAGATGGTCTGTGTACCTCCGGCCATCGCCATTTCAGGATCGATGTATTTGGAGTGGAGTCCCGGACAGATGTAGGCGAGGTTTTCGCCTGTGAAATATATGCGGACTTCCTTGATTTTTGCCTTTGCAAGCAGGTCTGAGGGAAGTGAGTATCCAAAGGTCAGGTTTTTCAGACGGCAGTATCCAATGTTCTGGAGATAGCGGTCGTTGACTGCTCCAAGTTCACGTGATGTGCTCATGGCTACATAACCTCTCTGACGGGGGAAATAGGCATCGGGGTGTTCCGGAGTCCAGCAATCGTCGAGGAAGTTTTTGGGAATGAAGGTCATGTAGGGCCTTGCATATACGTTCCAGAACAGACGGGAGTCTGCTTCGGGGTACCAGTCCTGCTTTCCGATTCCCTGGAGGAACACGGAAAGGTCGAAGCCGAAGTATTTGATACCGAGATTGATACCATAATTGAAACGAGGCTGGCTGTTACCGATAACCCGGCGGTCTCCCGGATCGTCAACTGTATTTTTGCCGATGTCGATCTTGTGGTTGTTGTTGAGGTCGGCGTATTTGAGGTCGCCTGCTCTCAGACCGTTGTCTTCGCCTGTGGAGCTGTTGATGATTTCGTTGACTATGCCCTGGTCAACATCCCAATTTGCCGCTTCTTCGTCGGATTCGAAATAGCCGAGAATGTGGTAGCCGTAGATGTCACCGTATTTCATGCCGACCCAGTAGTTCTTGGCAAAACTCCTTTCCGGGTTGTCGAATTTGGTGATATGGCTCACATAGTCACTGAAAATGAAGGAAGCATTGTACTGGAATGCGTGTGTTCCGATGTTGAACTGATCCCTCCAGGAGATAGAAAGCTCATAACCCTTTGTGCGGAGGTCGGCGGAATTCATCTTCGGCGCGGAGGCGCCATAGACTGCGGGGAGAGCGATACCGGCGGTGAGCATGTCCTTGGTGTCACGGATGTATGCTTCGCCGGTGAAGTTCAACCTGTTGTTGAAGAATCCGGCATCGATACCGAGATTGTGCTGTTGGATTGTTTCCCATGTCAGGTCGGATGCCACCGGCGCACTGATTGTTGCGGAGGATGATTTCGGACCTCCGAACAGATAGTTCTGGGTGCCGAGTGACATGGTGCGCAGATAATCATAATATCCTACCTGCTGATTGCCCAGACGTCCGAAGGAGTATCTGATTTTGAGGTTGTTCATTACACTTTTTGCAGGAGCAAAGAAATCTTCTTCAGAAATTCTCCAGCCTGCGGAAGCGGAAGGGAAGAACCCCCAGCGGTGAGTCGATGCGAAACGTGAGGTTCCATCGTAGCGGCCGCTGACTTCAAACAGGTATTTGCCTTTGTAGTCGTAGTTGATACGTCCGAAGAAGCCCATAATCGCATATTCGTTCTGTCCGCCGCCGACTTCAGCTCTGATTTCTCCGTTTTCATCCACTCCCAGAAGGTCCAGGTCGCACATGCTGTCATCGAGAAGGTTGTAACCGTATGCGGAGATGTCCTTGAGGTGCTTGGTCTCGAAGTTGAAACCGACCATAGCCTTGAAATTGTGATTTTCGGCAAATGTGTCGGTGTATGTGGCATAGGCGTTGACCGCCTGATATTTGTGGATGGAAGTTCCTTCTGCGAGACGGTTGATGAAGCGGCCGCTGGTCACCTTCTCGATTACTCCCGGATAGAGCGAATAGGTTCCGTTGACGGAGCGGTTCAGTTTCTCGGTGAAATTGAAGGTGTAGGTGTAGTTGGCCTTGATTTCCAATTGCTTGATGGGCTTGATGGTAATCTCGGCTGTGTTGGAGAGATAGTCGATGGAGTCCTGGTTGTGGAACCCGCTGCCGTTGAGAGCCATCGGCATACCGTTCATCAATGTGTAGGAATTGTACTGGGTGCTGTACACCGCAGTGCCGTCTGGGTTCGCGACAGGGTAACTGGCGAGGGCGTGGACAGTGGCATTTGAGAAGGCGTTGTTCACACCGCTGAATCCCGGATATGCATAACTGCTCTTGAAGTAGTTGATATTGTTGCTGATATTCAACCATTTCGTTGCCTGAAGAGACATTTTGGCACGGAGAGTGAACTTTGTGTAGATGTCTTTTTCCTGATGGAAGACACCTTCCTCGCGGTTGTAACTTCCGGAGAGGAGGTATTTGAACTTCTTGCTTCCGCCGCTGAAGGATATCGAGTGGCTTGTGGTCGGTTTGATGTCCCTGAAATAGTAGTGATACCAGTCGGTGTTCGCGTAGTAGTTGTAAACGTCGCGACCGTTGCGGCGCTCGACCACAACCCAGGGACGTTCGTCATTTTCGGTCACGTCGTTGCGGCGGTCGTAGAGTTCCTGCATGTCGGCTTCTGTGTATGTGGCATAGGGAACTCCGGCGTATGACTTGAAGAAGTCGTTGTTTATCTTGACAGAGTAGTAGCCGCGGTTTTCGTACTCGGTCGATGTCGTGGGGGCGGTGAAACCGAAACGTCCGCTGTAGCTGATTGTGGGAGTTCCGTCCGAATCTTCACCGTTCTTGGTGGTAATGAGAATCACACCGAAGGAGGCGCGGGCACCGTAGATTGCCGCCGCTGCTGCGTCCTTGATGACGGAGATGGATTCGACATCGGTCGAACTGACTTTCTGAAGGTCGCCTTCCACACCGTCGATGAGGATGAGAGGGGAGCCTCCGTTAATGGAGTTCCAACCGCGGATGTTGATGTCGGCTGCCTGTCCGGGACGTCCGGTAGGACTTGTGATGTTAAGTCCGGGGACAGTTCCCTGAAGCATGTGGCCGACATCGAGGCTCGAACGGTCCTTGAGTTCCTTCGAATCGATTACGGACAAGGCACCGGTGAGGTTGCTCTTTTTCTGGGAGCCGTAGCCGACCATGATTGTGGCGTCGAGCGACAATGCGTTTTCGGACAATGTCACTGTGATTGTGGACGTCTTGGGCTGGAGAATGACGTTCTTGTCATCATAACCGAGGCAGGATACAGTGACTGCGACGCGTTCGTTCCCGATTTGCACCTGGAATTTTCCGTCGAGATCGGAAACGGTTCCGATTGCTCCGTCGGATGACATTACCGCCGCGCCTGCAATCGGAAGACCTGCCTGATCAATGACAGTTCCGATGATCGTGCTTTTCCCCTGTGCGTGTGCTATCGCACTTACGCCAAGGGCGGCGATCAGAAGAATCATCGATTTGATTAGTTTTTTCATAAGTTATCAGTTGGTTTTATATATATGTGGTATGCACACACAAAATAAGTAACCGCCAAATATATGGGTTTTTTCGTAGTATCCAAAAAATTGCGACATCTGCTGGTGAATTTGCGCAAAACTCAGGGTCACCCCTGGAGACCCGGACTGAACATAAAAGGCCTTTTTGTTCAGATTCAGCTCTGGAATTTCCGGCTGATGAGAGCAAAAACCGGCCTGAATGCTCTTCGGGATAGAGGGGGATTTCGTCGCGGCTAAAGGCCGCTCCGACATCCCCTCCCGCTCGCCGCGGGGGCCCTTGCAAGATGGTGCGATTGAATATCAATGAATTACGCGGCCGGGGGCCGCTATTCTGTTTCCGCCCATCCCCTTATGAAAGCAAGCTTTCAACGGGGCCGGACGTAAACAGAACTAGCCTCGCGAAAGCGAGGCTAATTCATTGATGTTCAATCACTATCTTGCGGAGAGAGGGGGATTCGAACCCCCGATACCCTTTGGAGGTATACACGCTTTCCAGGCGTGCCTCTTAAGCCACTCGAGCATCTCTCCATGCAGTTGTGTCTTCAAGGACGGTGACAAAGATATGGAGAAATTTTGAAATAATGGCTATATTTGTGTTTTGTTGTGACGATTTTGTACCGAGAGGTGTCAATTTGCATAAAATATAATTGATATGAAAAAGACCGTACTTGTATCCGGAGGTGCCGGCTATATCGGAAGTCATGTGACTGTGGAACTTCTGCAGGCTGGTTATGAAGTGGTCGTGGCCGACAATATGTCCAACTGCGACAGCACCTGCTTCGAAGGTGTCAGGAAGATTACCGGAAGAGACGACCTGAAACTCAACATTGTGGATTTCTGTGACAAGGCCCGGGTCGAGGAACTTTTCAGTGAATACAAGATGGACGCCCTGATACATTTCGCCGCATTCAAGGCGGTGGGAGAGTCAGTCGCGGACCCTTTGAAGTACTACGGCAACAATCTCGAATCATTTGTCAATGTCATCGGCGCCGCTCACCGTCACGGTCTGCACAATATCCTTTTCTCATCTTCCGCCACAGTCTATGGACAAGTGGAAGACCTTCCGGTGACCGAGAAGACTCCGCGCCTGCCTGCCACCTCGCCCTACGGCAACACCAAGCAGATTTGTGAGGATATCCTTCGCGACTGCACAAGCGCGTACAAGGATATCAAGGGAATAGCACTGCGCTATTTCAACCCCATCGGTGCGCATCCTTCGGCACTGATCGGAGAACTTCCGCGCGGAGTGCCCAACAACCTCGTGCCTTTCATCACCCAGACCGCCGTCGGCAAGCGGGAATGTCTGAGCATTTTCGGCAATGACTATCCGACCCCGGACGGCACATGCCTGAGGGACTATATTGATATAGTGGATCTCGCCAAGGCACATGTGGCCGCCGTTTCCAGAATGCTGGACGGCAAGATGGAGGCCGACTACGAAATATTCAATGTCGGGACCGGACGTCCGGTGTCAGTGCAGGAACTTGTCGATACGTTTGAAAAGGTCAATGGCCTCAAACTGAACTGCAAGATAGCTCCCCGCAGGGACGGCGACGTCACAGCAATCTGGGCTGACACTGCCCTTGCCGGCGAGAAACTCGGATGGAAAGCCACCCGTGAACTTTCAGACACGCTGAAAAGCGCCTGGGAGTGGGAAAAACACATTGCCGGGAAATAAGCAATCCGGTGGAAATGAATACTATGAGCGATATTCTGCTTGAAATAAAAGACCTCCACGCATCTGTCGAAGACAAGGAAATCCTCCGCGGCATCAACTTGACTGTCCGCACCGGAGAAACACACGCCATAATGGGACCGAACGGTGCCGGCAAGAGCACCTTGTCCGCCGTCCTCGCCGGCAAAAGTCAGTTTACGGTGACAAGCGGCAGCGTGACATTCCTTGGCCGCGACCTTCTGGCCATGTCCCCCGAAGAGCGGGCCTGGGCCGGAATTTTCCTGAGTTTCCAGTATCCGGTGGAGATCCCCGGCGTGTCCATAAATAATTTCATGAAAGCCGCGCTCAACCAAAAGCGCAAAGCCGCCGGCCTCCCCGAACTCAAGGGAGCCGAATTCCTCAAAATAATGAAGGAGAAGATGGCTGCGGTGAAAATGGACCCCGCCTTTGCCAAGAGGGCGATGAATGTGGGCTTTTCCGGCGGAGAAAAGAAGCGCTGTGAAATTTTCCAGATGGCCGCCCTTGAACCGGTTCTCAGCATACTCGACGAGACAGACAGCGGCCTCGACGTGGACGCCTTGAAAATCGTATCCGACGGTGTCAACGCCCTGAAAACCCCGTCCACCTCATCTATCGTGATTACTCACTACCGCCGCCTTCTCGAATACATCGTCCCGGATGTAGTCCATGTCCTCAAGGCCGGGCGCATCATCAGGACCGGAGGTGCCGAAATAGTGGATTTCATCGAAAACAACGGCTACGAAGCCCTTTAGACCGGCCCGGAGTCAGCATCAAGGCACATGACGGAGTTTCATCTTCATAACGGGCAGCACATCACGGAAACCGTTTTCGTGGAAGGGGAATATTCTCTTGACATAGTCCTTCCCGAGAATGCTTCGCTGGAACTGATTCTGATTCTCCTTCCCGGCTGCGGAGCCGACATCGGAATTGCCGCGTCTCTTACCGGAGCCGGAGCCTCCCTCGATATTTCATCGGCCACATTTGCAGCCGCACACGACCGTTTCAGCATAAGGACCAATGTGGCTCATTGCGCACCGGGCGCTTCCAGCAACCAGATTTTCAAGAACATCGCCGTCGGTGACTCGCGTGTGGAGTTCGCCGGACGCATCAAGGTTGAGGAGGGCAGCGCGAGTACCGAGGCCTACCAGCAGTGCCACAGCCTGCTTCTTTCCGACAGCGCGGTTGTGACGACATGCCCGGAACTTGAGATCTATGCCGACGATGTGAAATGTTCCCACGGCGCGACTGTGGGCCGCATCAATGAAGACGAACTCTTCTATATGCGTTCCCGCGGAATAGGCGAGCAAGTTGCAAAATCGCTTCTCGAAAAATCCTTCCTCTTCGAAGTCGTGGACAAAATTCAGGACGAGTCTCTGCGCGCTCAGGTCCAGACAAAGTTCGAAACTGCATTTGAACAATATCCCGGAATATGATTTCCTATCCCAACGCAAAGGTCAACCTTGCCCTCAACATCCTGCGCCGGCGGCCGGACGGCTTCCACGACCTTCAATCCGTGTTCCTTCCCTACAGGGGCCTCACAGATATCCTGGAAATCAACCCGTCTGACACATTTTCAGTAAATATCGAAGGCTGTACCTGGGACCCGATGTCCGACCTTACCGTGAAGGCCTGGAAACTGATGTCGGACAAATACGGCATCACTCCCGTGAGCATCCGAATGGTCAAGCGCATTCCGGTCGGTGCCGGTCTCGGTGGCGGCTCCGCAGATGCTGCATTTGCACTGAAAATGATGAATGAGATGTTTTCGCTGGGACTTCCGGATGCCACTCTTGCCGCCGATGCCGCGACTCTCGGAAGCGATTGCGCCTTTTTCATCTATAACCGCCCCATGCTTGCCGAGGGGAGAGGGGAGATTTTGTCCGACATCGAGGTCAACCTCGACGGCTATGTCCTGAAAGTCGTATCTCCCGAGGGAATCAGCGTATCCACAAAGGAGGCTTATTCGGGAGTCCGGCCGCGCGAGGCCTGCGGCAGGGAAATTCCGGATTTGAGGGCAGCGCTCAAGCAACCGGTGGATATGTGGAAAGACCTGCTGGTCAATGATTTCGAGGAATCGGTCTTTGCCGCGCATCCCACTCTGGCCTCCATAGGCCCACGCCTCTATGAGGAAGGCGCCGTCTATGCTTCGATGTCCGGAAGCGGCTCGTCTTTCTTCGGTATTTTCAGGAAATAAGGCAGTCTGGCGTTTCAGACAAACAGCGAACGCAACACCTCCAGAGAACGGATGCGGATAGTCTTCTCGCTGTGGAATTCCAGGTACTTCACCAGTGAATCAGCGATTTCGCTGCGGACTTCTCCGGTCAGCGGCAGAGCCATCGCTTCTGCGAACGACGCTCCGAAAAGTTTCTGCACTTCAAGTATGTGCTCGCCAGCAAACGGCAGCAGGGAGTTCCAGTCCGGTGCGTATCCAAGTCTTGCGCACAGCCCGAGGAGGAAATGCAGGTGGTAGTTCGCGAAATTGTTGTCCATAGAGTCGAGTACCAGAATCTCGTTCTCGCACCAATCGTAGAGGGACTCGTCCGTCACATTGTCCGGAAGAGCCTTGAACAGCACTTCGCTTACAAAGAGCGTTATCGAGTTCTTGAACATATTGCCGCGGATGCCTGCAAGCGGATGAAGCACATTGATGTCCCTTTCCACATAAAGACTTGACATCCTGTTCGGGATTACCTCTACCTCATTTATATTTAAGGGAAGTAACCTTGATGTTACCTTACCGGCGCCGTGCACCAGAAAGCCCCTGCGTCCCCAATTGCGGCTCAGGGCATGCACCACCACTGCATTTTCGGAATACTTAGTCGTGTGCAGGACAATCTGTCTGTCGGATACCGGTAGCATGCGCGGAATTATTTCAGGACGGTGCGTGAGAGAAATTCCGTCATCTCCTTCAGAGCCTGCTCGCGGTGGGAGAACTGGTTCTTGACTTCAGGGCCGAGTTCGCCGAATGTGCTCTCCGGCATGGCGGTGGGGTAGAAAATCGGGTCGTAGCCGAAGCCGAGAGTCCCGTGACGCTCCGTGGCGATGGCTCCTTCGAGAGTGCCGTCGAAAAAATGCGGGGTTCCGTCTTCGAGAATAAGGGCCACGGTCGTGTGGAAACGTGCGCTGCGCTGCGAAATGCCCTCAAGTTCTTCGAGAACTTTGTCTATGTTGCAATCGAAATCCTTATCCTCGCCTGCATAACGGGCGGAATAGATACCGGGGCGTCCGCCGAGTGCATCAATCTGCAGCCCGGAGTCGTCGGCGAAACACGGCAGATGGAATTTGTCCCATACGGCCTGTGCCTTTATCAATGCGTTCTCCTTGAATGTGGTGCCGTTTTCCTCCGGGTCCACATACTCCGGGTCGAGATCCGCCGGGGTGACTATTTCAAAAGACGGGCCGAGGATCTCGCGAGCTTCGCGGAGTTTGCCTCTGTTGCCGGTTGCAAATACAAGTTTCATATTCCTGCCTGCTGCGGTGATTTTGGGGTTTGGACTTTGGGCTTGGATTCGGGCTTTGCACTCGCAGCTTTCTGCAAAGGTACTGCAAATTCTGAAGTTATTCATATCGGAACATGCGAAAAGAAAAACTTCAAAATGTCAGAAAATACACTTGTATATTTTAGACAGTATTTGTAGATTTGCGCTTTGCAAATGCAATCTACAGGCTTCATATCGCATTCCTCTGTGTCCTATTTTAAACATAGGGAGGAGTCAAGCGCCTGTAGCTCAAAGACTTACTGCGCCAATTCCGCGCCCTCACCCAGCCGCACTCCGCTTCAAGCGCGGCTTTTTGTTTGTACCATTTTCTGGAAATAATAATCAAAAACTATAAACCTATGTTAAAACAATTCAATTCAAAATTATGTGCCCCGGG
>JAKSKQ010000046.1 GCA_024401675.1 Bacteroidales bacterium
CCGCTGTGATGGCGAGAAGTGCGAGACACGCCGCCCCTATGTGCTTTTTCATATTTTGTTATTCTTGAGACTTTGAAGGTTGCTTTTCCTACTGCCGCTTTAGCGGTCTTGGGAGCCGGGGTTTCTTCCTCGTACTGTCCCTCTTCGATTTCAAGTGCGCCGGTGTAATCGCATTTGATTTTGTGCCCGAGTTCATCGACAAGGGCGACAGTCACTGTGTAGTTGCTGCCTGACTTTTCAATCTTGACGGTGCCGTCCGTCGGGTAGGCGTAGTCGTCGGTGTCGTAATTATAATACGCCGGTTCTATTCCGTAGCCGAGATCACATCCGTCCCACATTGTACCGGCAGCCCCGGTGTATTCGAGGTCGAGAGTGTATGTTCCTTCGGGAGTGGTGGCACTCAGGGCTGAGAAAAGTTCCACACAGATTTCCTCATTATCATTGCCCAAATAGAATATCCAGTCATTTGTACCTGTGTCGAGGTCGTTTCCGTAGTAAGCAGCTCCCGCATAATTGATTCCGGACACTGTCACGTCACCTGTGAGGGTCGTATTGGAGTAGTCGTCATCGTCATCGTCATCGTCATCGTCATCATCAAACTCACCTTCCTGAATGGTGATGGCGCCGGTGTAATTGCATTTGATGTTGTTGCCCTTGGCATCAGTGAAGGCGGCTGCTATTGTGTAGGTGCTTCCTGATTTGGACACAAGCACCGAACCTCCGTAGATAAGAGCGTAGTCTCCGCTCTTTTCATTGACATAGCATGTGGGATAGATGTAGCCTTCGTCATCGAAGAAACCGAATAGCGCTGTTCCCTGCGTGCAGCTGTCGCTCTCGTCGATTGCAAATGTGCCGACCGGATTGGAGGCGGATGCTGCTGTCAGAAGTTCGATCATGAGGGTCTCTCCGTTGCCGTTTGACATCGTGAGCACCCAGTCATTGGTGCTTGTCTCATAGTAGTCCCCGTAATATTCGGCAAGAACGCTTGTGGCTGTCATTGTGACATCGCTTTCAAGAGATGTGGTCTCATCGTCATCGTCATCGTCATCGTCATCATCATCATCGCCTTCACCGCCTCCGTCATCATCGAAGGCGCCGTTGCCGCCCTGCCCGGTGGCGTTGGTCCAGGTGAGGTTGCCGATGGAGATGCGCCGTTCGGAAGACACGTTGATGAATTTCAGTACCGCGTTGGAAGAGGCACCTGTGATGTTATAAGAAAGGTGGGCGGGCTTCTTTGGATCGGAGGTTCCGTTGTTGGTCAGAGTCACACTGCCGCTGGTCCAGACAACCTTGTCTCCGACCAGTACCTGCACCTCGAGCTTCTTGTCCTTGTTGGCGATATAGTCGAATGCAAGGCGGGTGATGCCGCTTTTCAGCGTGCTGGATGTGAGAGTGGACTGGCCGTCGTCTGCCTTGCCGGATTTCCCGCCGAGGGTGAAGCAGTGCCCGCCGTAGAATGCGGCATGGTCCTCGGTCTGGTCGATGCTGCCGAAAAGAAGGGTCCATGTCACACCTGTCGCGGTAGAAGTGAACGATTCCTTGGCGGAATAGCTGGATTTCACGCCTCCCGTGTATCCCGCGAAGGTCTCGCTGAAGACACCTTCCCCTTCTCCGGGATCATCATCATCGTCGTCATCGCCGCCATCGCCGCCTTCACCGTCGAGAAGGGTGGTGAATTCCACTTTGGTGACATCGGTGGTGCGCTTGCCGTCGGTACTCACTCCCGCGGCGAATGCAATGTATTGTGTATCGGCCTTGAGGCCTGTGAATGTCTTTTTCTGGCTGCCGGTCACAGCTACATCCATTATGTTCTCGACATCGTCGATTATGGATCCCACGATGGCGTCATCGTATTTGACGGCCGTCGCCTGGGCCTTTGTCATCACTCCGAAGACATAGATGTTCTGTTTTTGTGAGGGAGTCACAGCCACATCGACAGCGCTGGATGTGATGTGACTTGTCTCTACTCTGAATGTGTTGGCGTCCTGGCCGTTCCCTCCGGGCAACGTCTCTTTATCCGAGGCGCATCCCGCGAGAACGAATGCGGTTGCAAGAGCAATAAGTGCTTTTCTGATCATATATTCTGTTTTTGTTGTTCTTGTTGAACTGCGACATCCCTATGGAACAGTGGCATACCCCTCCATATCGGCGGCAAACTGCAAATATAGCAAAAAATCAGGAAAACGCCCGTTCTTCGGAGGTTTGCCGCCTACCAGAAGAAGTTGGCTGAAAAACCGACGAGAGGAATGTGCAGCCAGGCGGCTCCGTCGCGGGTCCAGGCGGAAGACTGCCATTCGGCAAGAGCTCTGATCTTGAAGTTGTTGCTTGTGATGAGGTTCACACTGCCTCCGGCGAGCACCGACAGCCCTCCGCGGCCGCGAAGGGGACCGCTGCCGGGGCAGATGCCGCCACCGAGCAGCATCCTCAGTTCGAATTCGAGCCATGTCACATTCGGATACTGATAATTCCAGTAGCCGCCCACCATAACATCGTACAGATTGGCGGAAGTGGCATCGCTGAACACCATCGAGGACATTCCGCTCCTGACACATATTCCGCAAGCCGGGACCAGAGGAATCTGCCCTTCGAGAGCGATACCGGAACTGCGGAGGGGGATGTCTCCGGCGGATTTGAGTTCCGGCGCGCCGACCACAAAGCGGTGATAGTAGAGAAGGGAGAGATTGTAGTGCTTGTCGCAGTCGAAGTCGTATTCGAAGCCCTGTCTCAGAAATCCTGCCTGAAGTCCCTTGCCGCTCTTCTTGAAGATGAGGTCTCCGATGAAATATCCGAGTTCCACCGAGCCGATTCCGATGAGGGCGCCTCCGAAAGTGTCCGTGGCCCAGTGCTTGTTGTTGGCTATCCTGGTGAGACTGGTGGCGACGGCCACCGAGTAGCCTCCGAAACCTATCCAGGGATTGATGTGACCGAACTCCCGGTACAGGATGTGGGCTCCTGTAAAGGCCGTACCCGTGTGCCCTGAAGGGAAGGAATTATTTGCGCTCCCGTCGGGGCGCTCGCGGTAGATGGCATATTTGAAAAGATTGTTGAATCCGGCATATAGTGCGATTGAGGTCCCTGCGCTGACAGCCAGCCGTCCCCATTCGCTTCTCGAGGGGACTTTTGCCAACTTCATCGTAAGGAAGGCCGCATAGGGCGCATACTGAATCCAGTTGTCGTACTTCCGGTCGAATCCGTCCGGAAAGAGATTGTTCCTCAATTGCTGGTAATCTCCGTCCCAGTTGTGCGGGCTGGTCGCGGGATACGGTGCCACCTGCGCATATCCCGACAGAGTCTGGACAATCAGAAAAAGAAGGATGAAAACTTTTTTCAGCAGGTTCATTTCAGGCGTGCGGCAAGTCGTACAGGGGGCGAAGTTACGAAAGATTTGACAAAGGCCCATTAAATTTTTATCTTTGCAGGCTATGTTGTCTCAGAAGGATTTGCTCACAATCAAGAACCGGTACGGAATTGTCGGAAACGATCCCGAACTGGGCCGTGCCCTGGAGGTCGCAATGGCAGTCGCGACTTCGGATATTCCTGTACTTGTGAGCGGTGAAAGCGGTACCGGAAAGGACATCATCCCTCAGATAATCCATCAGAACAGCCTCCGGCGCGGCGGCAAGTATCTGGCTCTCAATTGCGGAGGTATTCCGGAGGGCACAGTTGACTCTGAGCTTTTCGGGCACGAGAAGGGCTCTTTCACGGGCGCCATCGAGCAGCGGAAGGGCTATTTTGAAGAGGCGGACGGAGGTACTCTTTTCCTTGATGAAATTGCCGAACTTCCTCTTACAGTTCAAGCCAAACTGCTCCGCGTGATGCAGAGCGGCGAGTTCTGCCGTGTGGGTTCTTCAAAAGTTCTGAAGACAAATGTGCGCGTGATAGCGGCTACCAATGTGAATCTGGCATACGCCGTGAGCCGCGGAAAGTTCAGGGAGGACCTGCTTTACAGATTCAACGCCGTGACGGTTTCCCTGCCTCCGCTTCGCGAGCGTGTCGAAGATATTCCTCTTCTGTTCCGCAAGTTCACATCGGATTTCTCGGAGAAATTCTCCCATGTCAATGTCCGTTTGACAGAAGACGCCATAGCCCGCATCAAGAACTATCACTGGCCCGGCAACGTCCGTCAGTTGAAAAATGTGGCGGAGGCCATCTGCACCCTCGAGACTCCGGTTTCCACTCCGGGCGCGGAAAGGGTGGAGATAAATTCGGATGTCATAGACAATTACATACCCCGGCAGACAGTGGACATGCTGCCTGCGGCCGGCCGTTCTTCGGGCGCTTCCGGCGGGGAGATGGACCAGGAAACCCGAGACATGATTTTCGCTGCATTGAGACAATTTGCAACTGAAATCAACCGCCTCAGCGCCGAAGTCGATGCACTGAAGGCCGGCTCCGCGGCACCGGTATCACAGGGCCCGGCACAACTGCCCGCATTCGAAGAAAAGGAGATTGACGAGCAGGGCGGCGAATTCTCCCTCAAGGATATTGAGGACGAGAGAATACGCAAGGCTATGGATATGTACGGCAATCACCGGACTGCGGCGCAGCACCTCGGAATATCGGAGCGAACCCTCTACCGTAAACTCAAGGCGATGAAACATGAAAAATAAAAGTCTTGCTTTCATAATAGTTACCATTCTGGCGGTCTCCCTCGCGGCAGGGTGCCGTGTGACATATTCCTTCACCGGCACATCCATACAGGAGGATGTCAACACCGTCACCATAGACTATTTCGAATACAAGGCCCTCCGGGTGAACCCGTCGCTGGCCAATGATATGACAGAGGCGATGAGGGACAAGTTCAAGAAACTCACCCGTCTGGAGGAAGTCGAGGAAAACGGTGATCTGGAAATTTACTGCGAAATCACCGGATATGACACGAAGCCCATGGCTGTGACCTCCGACGAAGTGGCCGCCCAGAACCGCCTTACTGTCACAGTAAAGGTCAATTTCACCAACAGAAAACATTCCGAAGACGATTTCGAGAACAAATCTTTCTCGGCTTATGCCGATTATGATTCCGAGCAGTCGCTCGATGCTGTCGAATCCGCTCTTTGCGAGGAAATCATAGAAAAACTTATTGAAGACATCTTCAACGGATGTGTAGCCAACTGGTAATGCCGTCATCATTCATCGACATAAAACGCCTCACGGATGAGGAACTCTCGGGAGTGGTCAATCTCTACCCCTGGTTTGCCAGCGCGCGGAAGGAATTGTGTATGAGAATGTCCCGCCGAAACTGTGAGTGGGCACATGAAATCCTTGCGGATTCCACTCTGTATATAACAGACCGCGGTGTCCTTGCAACTATTGTCAGGGCCTTGCGCGGGAACCGGGCTGCCCTGAGGCAGATGGCCGCGGAGGACACTGTAGCCGGGCCTCCGGTTGAGACGGTTCCGCAGGAAACAGCCCCCGCAGCGCCCGAACGCCCTCTCCCTGAAGCGGCCAGACGGGTTGTGGTCGTCGGCGGAGATTATTTTTCGCGCGGTGAATACGACAGCGCCTCCGACGGGGGATTCAAGTCTCTGGTTGACACCCTCACTCACAGGGCGCCCCGGACGGAAGTTGCCGATGCCGCATCGCTCGGCCAGTTCGACATCCCGGACTTTGAAGACAAGGAAGAATTTTATACAGAAACACTTGCTGAGATTTATGTGGAGCAGGGATATATTGACCAGGCGCGGAAAATATATTCGAAGCTCAGTTTGGAATATCCGGAAAAAAGTGTTTACTTTGCATCCCTTATTGATAATTTAAACTAACAGATATATGAACGCAATATTTACAGTCCTGACTATCCTCGTGGTAATCGCGGCTATCCTCATCACCATCGTCGTTCTCCTTCAGAACGGCAAGGGAGGCGGACTCGCCAGCAATTTCGTTGCCGGCAACCAGACTTTCGGTGTCCGTCAGACTGCTGATATCCTTGAGAAAATCACTTGGGGTCTTGTAGCTTTCATTATCGTTCTTTCAGTTGCCACTGCTTTCACAGCCGGCACTTCAAAGAGCGGAATCGACATCACAGAGAAAGTTACAGCCGAAGAGACCGCGCCTGCATTCCCTGTGGCACCCACAGAGCAGGATGCAAATCTTTAAGAGATAGACCTGAGTCAAAATAGCCGCCGATGGATAGTCCCACCGGCGGTTTTTTTCGTAAAATTATTACCTTTGCAGGGTTATGGAAAACCAGTCTATCAAGATGACACCGATGATGAAGCAATTCTTCTCGGTGAAGGCACAACACCCGGAGGCGCTGCTTCTTTTCAGGTGCGGTGATTTCTATGAAACATACGGCGATGACGCCCTTACTGCCTCCAAGGTACTGGGAATTGTACTCACCAAGAGGTCAAATGCCAATGACGATTCTCCCGCGATGGCCGGTTTCCCGCACCATTCAATTGAGACATATCTTCCAAAACTGGTGAGGGCCGGGTATAAAGTGGCTGTCTGTGACCAGCTTGAGGACCCGAAATTTGCGAAGAGCATAGTCAGGAGAGGTATCACCGACCTCGTCACTCCCGGTGTCGTGTTCAACGACAACATACTCTCGCAGAAAGAGAACAACTTCATCGCGGCCCTGTGCTATGACAATGCTTCCTGCGGTGTTGCGTTTCTTGATGTCACCACCGGAAGTTTCCAGCTTTCACAAGGCTCCCTCGATTTCATCGGGACTCTCCTCGGGTCGTTCGAGCCCAAGGAACTGCTTGTGTGCCGCGGCTTTGAAAAAGGAACCGCCGAAAAGTTCGGGGATAAATATTTCATCTCCACTATGGAGTCCTGGGCCTTCGCCGGGGACAGTTGCCGGGAAAAACTGTGCAAACAACTCGATGTCGAATCCCTGAAGGGTTTCGCGGTGGACAGATATCCTCTTGGAATAAATGCTGCCGGCGCCCTACTCTCATATCTTGAACAGACGCAGCATTTCGGACTCAGGAACATCTGCACCATCTCCAGAATAGACGAAGGGAAATTCGTGTGGATGGATCAGTTCACGCTTCGCAATCTGGAGGTGTTCTCCAGTGCCGGAGGGAAGGACGGGGTATCGCTTTTCCAGGTTATGGACGGATGCCGGACACCGCTTGGCTCCAGGCTTCTCAAGAGATGGCTTTCAATGCCTTCTGTTGACCTTGAGGAACTTGGCAGACGCTATGATATAATCGATTTCTTCATTTCGAGAGGCTCTCTGCTGGAATCGGTGAGAAACATTCTCTCCGGTATCGGTGACACCGAGCGTGTGATTGCACGCGCCGCTGCCGGGAAAATCACTCCCCGCGAGGTGCAGACTCTGAGCCGCTCTCTCTCAAGCGGGGCTGCTCTGAAAAGTGCGCTTTCCGACTGTGCCGAATGCCAGGCTCTGTGTGGTCTTCTGGACCGCTTCAACGACTGCGAAGCCCTCGGGAAGCAACTTGCCGGTGCCCTTGTCGAAAATCCCGCCTCTGTCATCGGGAAAGGCGACATAATTGCTCCTGGCATGGACAAGGAACTCGATGAACTTCGCGAAATCTCCCGTGGCGGCAAGCAATATCTGCTTGACCTCCAGCAGCGGGAAATGGACCGGACCGGCATCACTTCGCTAAAAGTCAGCTACAACTCCGTGTTCGGATATTATCTTGAAGTGAGGAATGTCCACAAGGACAAGGTTCCCGAAGACTGGATACGCCGCCAGACGCTGGTCAATGCTGAAAGATACATCACTCAGGAACTCAAGGACTACGAGAACAAGATTCTCGGTGCGGAAGAAAGAATCTACGAAATCGAGAGCCGCATTTTCTCCTCCCTCATAGAACTTATCCGCGAACATATTCCCGAAATCCAGACAAATTGCGGCCTGATTGCGGGCATCGATGTGCTTTCCTGCTTTGCGGATACCGCAATCAGGAGGTCTTATTGCCGTCCGGTCATGGGTGACTCAAGCGTCATAGATATCACCGACGGACGCCATCCGGTCATCGAGACCATGATGGATGCCTCAGAAGAATATGTTCCGAACAGCATTCATCTGGACAGCAACTCTTCCCAGATAATCATCCTCACCGGACCGAACATGGCCGGAAAATCGGCCCTGCTCAGACAGACCGCTCTTATCTGTCTGATGGCCCAGACAGGCTCCTTCGTACCGGCTTCGAAAGCGACGCTGGGCTGGTGCGACAAGATATTCACCCGTGTAGGGGCTTCGGACAATATTTCCCGCGGAGAATCCACATTCATGGTGGAGATGCTCGAAACCTCGATGATTCTGAACAATCTGTCGGCCCGTTCGCTGGTTCTGCTCGACGAGATCGGGCGCGGCACCTCGACCTACGACGGAATGGCCATCGCCCGCGCTATAGTGGAATATCTGCACGGCAGCCCCATGAAGCCGAAGACTCTCTTCGCCACCCATTATCACGAACTCAACGACATGGCGGACAATTACCCGCGTGTGAAGAATTTCCATATCGCGGTGAAGGAAATCGGCAAGAAGGTGATTTTTCTCCGGAAAATGATGCCCGGAGGCACGGAAAGGAGTTTCGGTGTCCATGTGGCAAGGATGGCCGGGATGCCGCCCGCAGTAGTAAGTTCCGCCGAGCGCACTCTGAAACTGCTTGAATCTACAGACAAGAAGACGGCCATGTCTCCCTCGGGGGAACAGCAGCAGGCCGTACAACTCTCGCTTTTCCAACTCGACGATCCTCTTCTGAGCGATCTCCGCGACACCCTAAAGGAAGCCGACCTCAACAATATGACGCCCCTTCAGGCGTTTGATCTGCTGCGGTCCATGAAATCGAAGATGGGTATCTGACATCTGATCGGAAAGACAACAGCAGTCCTGAAAGAATCTATGCTATCGTAAGGAATACCGGTACCTCTTGATTAGTCTTTGTATTCGTCGCTTTCGAGAATCTTTTTGACATTCTTGGGATCGACATTGCCATAAACCTTGCCATCGATTGTCATCACGGGAGCAAGGCCGCAGGCGCCGACACAACGGAGACAGTCAAGAGAGAAACGGCCGTCGGGAGTGGTCTCGCCGACCTCGATGCCAAGCACCTTCTTGACCTCGTCGAGAACCTTCTCGGAACCGCGGACATAGCAGGCAGTGCCGAGGCAGACTGAGATGGGATGCTTTCCCTTGGGTTTCTCGGTAAAGAAAGCATAGAAGCTCACAACACCGTTAACCCTGGTTGCAGGTACTCCGAGGCACTCTGCAACAAGAGACTGAACCTCATGGGGAAGATATCCCAAAGTATTCTGAGTCTCGTGCAGGATATTGATGAGTTCACCTGCATCATTATTGTGCGCTGAGCAGATTGCCTTTACCTTGGCAAGAGCTTCGCATGATATCTTGTTGTTTTCCATATCCTTGTCTTATTTAGCGAAATAATGAGTATGAAGCAGGGCGTGAGCCTTCTCGGAAAGAGGTTTGCCGAGATATTCCTCGTAGAGCTTCTGAATGTAAGGATTCTCGTGTGACTTGCGAACTGGCTTCGCGGCATCCTCTCCATAGAGAGCCTTGCTGCGGGCCTTGACGATATCGAAATCACCGTGGTGCAGGGGCTGTCCGCCACCGCCGATACATCCGCCGGGGCAGGCCATGACCTCAATTGCGTGATACTCGCTCCTGCCGGCCTTGATGTCTTCCATCAGGCGGCGGGCATTTGCAAGTCCGTAGGCTACAGCCACCTTCACAGTGGTGCCGTTAAGATTGACGGAAGCCTCGCGAACGCCTTCGAAACCTCTGACGGCGGTGAAATCAACCTTGGCGAGAGTCTTGCCGGTGTAAAGTTCATAGGCAGTACGGAGAGCCGCTTCCATCACACCGCCGGTAGCGCCGAAGATGACAGCGGCACCTGTAGATTCTCCGAGAGGAGCATCGAAATCGGCATCCTGAAGAGCCTTGAAATCTATATTGGCCTCCTTGATGAGAGAAGCGAGTTCGCGGGTTGAGAGTGAGTAATCGACATCGGGATTGCCATTTGTCTTGAACTCATCCCTCTCGCACTCGAACTTCTTGGCAAGGCAGGGCATGATTGAAACCACTACAATCTTCTCCCTCGGAGCACCTATCTTCTCAGCCCAGTAAGTCTTGGCGATGGAACCGAACATCTGCTGGGGAGAACGGGCGGTTGAAGGATAGTTCAGCATGTCGGGGAACTGATGCTCGAAGAAATTGACCCAGGCGGGACAGCAGGAAGTCAGGATAGGAAGTTTGACACTCTTGTCCCCCTCAAGGTAAGCGCCGAGACGGCCGAGAAGTTCGCTGCCCTCCTCCATGATAGTGAGGTCGGCTGCGAAGTCGGTGTCGAACACATATTTGAAACCGAGTTGGCGGAGAGCCGCAACCATCTTGCCGGTAACGCTTGTGCCGGCGGGATATCCGAATTCCTCTCCGAGGGCCGCGCGGACTGCCGGAGCAGTCTGGACAACCACAATCTTCTCGGGATCGGCAAGGTCCTTCAGAAGTCTTGAAGTATTGTCAACCTCGGTAAGTGCGCCCACAGGGCAGACAGCCACACACTGGCCGCAGTATGTACAGTCGGTGTCGGCAAGATTCTTTCCGAATGCGGGAGCGACTGTGGTGTCGAAGCCCCTGTTCATGGAGCCGATGGCACCTACACTCTGATACTCGTTGCACATGGTCTCGCAACGGCGGCAGAGAATACACTTGTTCATATCGCGGACGATAGATACGGTCTTGTCCACAGCATAGCAGGAAACTTCGCCTCCGTCATAGGGAACTTCCTTGACATTGAGTTTCCTCGCAAGGTCCTGGAGTTCGCAGTTCCCGCTCTTGCCACAGGTGAGGCAGTCGTGGGGATGATTGGAAAGGATGAGTTCGAGGATGGTCTTGCGGGCGTTGATGACGCGCATGCTGCTGGTACGGACCTCCATACCCTCCATCACTGTGGTTGCGCAGGCAGGGGCGAGATTCCTTCTGCCGGCAACTTCCACTACGCACATACGGCAGGAAGCCGGACGGTTGTTCACGCAAGTGCCCTTGAGATTGAGGTGGCACAGGGTGGGAATTTCGATTCCGCAGGCCTTCGCCGCATCGAGAATGGTAGTCCCTTTCTCCACGGAAACGGGAATATTGTCAATGGTAAGATTTATTTTGTTCTGTTCCATAACATTCATCTATTTAAGAGTAATGGCTTTCAGACGGCAGTTGCCCATACATGTGCCGCACTTGATACACTTGGCAGGGTCGATGACGTGCTTGCCCTTGAGCTCGCCGGTGATGGCGCCCACAGGACAGTTCTTCGCGCAGAGATGGCAGCCGATGCACTTGTCGGGATCGATCACATAGTCGAGCATTGATGTGCACTGCTTGGCACGGCACTTCTTTTCCACTACATGCTCCATATACTCGTCGCGGAAGTTCGCGAGAGTGGAGAGCACGGGGTTCGGAGAAGTCTGGCCGAGTCCGCAGAGGGCTGTGTCCTTGATGACTTTCGCGAGGTTCTCGAGAGTGTCGAGGTCCTCCACAGTGCCCTTTCCGGCAACAATTCTGTCGAGAATCTCAAGCATGCGCTTGTTGCCGATACGGCAGGGAGAACATTTTCCGCAGGACTCCTCAACGATGAAGCCGAGATAGAAACGGGCCACCTGCACCATGCAGTTATCCTCGTCCATCACAATCATACCGCCGGAACCCATCATCGAGCCGGCAGCAGTGAGGCTTTCGTAGTCGATAGGAATATCAAGATGCTTCTCGGTGAGGCAGCCGCCTGAAGGACCGCCGGTCTGGACAGCCTTGAACTGCTTGCCGTCCTTGATTCCGCCGCCGATTTCATAAATCACCTCGCGCAGGGTAGTACCCATGGGAACTTCGATAAGGCCGACGTTATTGATCTTGCCGGCAAGAGCGAACACCTTGGTACCCTTTGACTTCTCGGTACCGATGGAAGCGAACCATTCGGGACCCTTCTGGAAGATGACGGGAATGTTGGCCCAGGTCTCGACATTGTTCACATTGGTAGGATATTTCCTGTAGCCTTCAACCGCAGGGAAAGGCGGTTTGAGAGTAGGCTCGCCGCGCTTGCCTTCCATTGAATGGATGAGGGCTGTTTCCTCACCGCAGACGAATGCACCTGCACCGTAGCGGATGGTGATGTCGAATGAGAAACCGGTTCCGAGAATGTTATCGCCGAGCAGGCCGAGTTCGCGGGCCTGGGTCAGCGCAGTCTGGAGACGGTGGATTGCAAGGGGATATTCCGCCCTTACATATATAAGGCCGTACTTGGCTCCGATTGCATAGCCGCAGATGGCCATGGCCTCGAGGATGGAGTTGGGGTCGCCTTCCATGATGGAGCGGTCCATGAATGCTCCGGGATCGCCTTCGTCAGCGTTGCAGACAACATATTTGATGTCTGAAACACTCTTGGAAGCGAATTCCCACTTGTTGCCGGTAGGGAAGCCGGCACCGCCGCGTCCGCGGAGTCCGCTGCGCTTGACGATGTCAATGACCTCAGCGGGAGTCTTGCCGAGAAGACAGTCGGCAAGTGCGCTGTAACCGTCGCGGGCAATGTACTCTCTGATGTTCTCGGGATCGATGAGGCCGCAGTTGCGCAGGGCGATGCGCACCTGCTTGCGGTAGAAATTCATGTGCTTGGAATCGCTAACTGAAGCATTGGTCTCGGGATCGACATACAGCAGGCGCTCCACCCTCCTTCCGCCGATTACATGCTCCTTGATGATTTCAGCGGCATCTTCGGGCTTTACTTTGGTATAGAATGTATTGTCGGGGAGTATCTTGACGATGGGGCCTTTCTCGCAGAATCCGAAACAGCCGGTAGTGATTACATCCACCTTGTCCACGACTCCGAATTCCTTGAGGCAGGCAATCATGTTCCCGGCAATGGCAGCGCTTTCGGATGCCTTGCAACCGGTACCGCCGCAGGTGAGAACCTGAATATGCTCAGTTCCCTTTTCAAGACCGCAGGTCTCTTCTCCGCTCACTTGGAAGCCCTCTTCCCTCAGTTTGAGGGAGGAAGCGCTTTCCTCTTTGATCTTCTTCAGATCTTCAATTGATTGGACTTTCATTTGTATTGTTTTTATATTGAATTTTCTAAAAGTCTGCAAAGTTCGCAAAACTATTGTAAATCACGAAATAAATCTTCGGCAAAAACTCAGAATCTTGTCTGTGACGGCGCTGATGAGCACAATTACCAGTGTCCAGGCGATGAGGATGTCCAGACTGCCGGAAACTTTGGCCCCCTGCATCATGACACCGATACCCCACTGAGGCTGACTGATCACCTCTCCCATCACAACCGCCCTCCAGCCGAAACCCATAGCTGTGGAAACTCCGCTGAAGACAAACCCACGGATGGACGAAAGCAGGGAAAGCAGCCCGCTCCCGTGGGGGTTCACACTCCTTATTCCCTCAGCGATATTGAGATACACTATCGGGAACATGGTGATTACTGAAATCACGACCGGAACCTGGTCGGAACTGAAAAGCACCACTGCGATGAGTATGAATGCCACTATCGGAGTCGAGCGTATGACCACAATCCAGGGCTTCATGTAGGAGTGGAAGAGAGGATGTCTTCCGCCGCAGACGCCCATCAGGAGTCCGAGAGTTATGGCGGCGGCAAAGCCTATGAGGCCGCGCAGGATAGTGACGCCCGCCACTTTCAGGAAAGAGGCGTCGCATAGGATGGCCCACACTGCCATGGCTGTGTCCCACGGTGAAGGGAAACGGTCACCTCCGGCAAGCAGCGACGCCACCTCCCACAAAAGTATGAGAGAGATGACGGAAATGATTGTTACCGCCGATTTCTTCACGACTGTATGTAATTTCAGATCAGGGACTTGCCGGTCATTGCGGCAGGCTGCGGGATGCCCATCAGTTTGAGGATGGTGGGAGCCACATCTGCGAGGCAACCGTCGGCAACCTTTTCGGCATCGGTATTTATTACTATGAACTGAACCGGATTCAGGGAATGTGCCGTGTTCGGAGTTCCGTCCTCATTCACCGCATAGTCGGCATTGCCGTGGTCGGCGGTCAGAAGGACGGCGTAGCCCTGTGCGATTGCAGCCTCGACCACTTTCTTCACACAGCCGTCAACTGTCTCGACTGCCTTGCAGATAGCGGGATACACACCTGTATGGCCGACCATATCGCCGTTGGCGAAATTCAGGATAATCATATCCTCCTTCCCTTCATTTATGGCTGCGACGAGTTTTTCCGTCACCTCGGGAGCGCTCATCTCGGGCTGGAGGTCATAGGTTGCGACCTTGGGGGAATTCACCAGTATCCGGTCCTCGCCTTCGAACTGGGCCTCGCGGCCGCCGTTGAAGAAAAATGTGACATGGGCGTATTTCTCTGTCTCGGCGATGCGCAACTGGCGGCGTCCGGCCTTGGACACGGTCTCGCCGAGAGTATCGCAGACAAGTTCCTTGTCGAAGAGAATATGGACTCCTGTGAATGAGGCGTCGTAGGGAGTGAGACAGCAATAATGCAACGGGATGGTGTGCATCCCCTCCTCGGGCATATCGTGCTGGGTGAGAGCAGCGGTGAGTTCGCGGGCACGGTCATTGCGGAAATTGTAGAAGATGACTGCATCTCCTTCCTCTATCTTTGCAAGAGGTTCGCCGGTCCCGTCGGTGATGACAGCGGGCTTGACAAACTCATCGGTCACATCAGCCGCATAGGAGGCTTCGATGGCCTCGATTGCGGAGCCGTACTTCGCACCTTTGCCTTCCACCAGCATGTCATATGCTTCCTTCACCCTGTTCCATCTCTTGTCGCGGTCCATCGCATAGAAGCGGCCGCAGACAGTGGCGATTTTACCGGTAGTTGCGGCCATGTGGGCCTCGAGGTCCTCGAGGAAGCCTTTCCCGGAGTGGGGGTCGGTGTCACGGCCGTCCATGAAAGCGTGGACATAAACCTTGTCAAGGCCCATATTCTTCGCCTCTGAGAGGAATTCATAGACATGTGAAAGTGAAGAATGGACTCCGCCCATAGAGGTGAGTCCCATCAGATGGAGTTTCTTTCC
>JAKSKQ010000047.1 GCA_024401675.1 Bacteroidales bacterium
TCTTCCGCACCGGGAATTCTGGCCTCAGAAGAGCGCTGGGGCGTGTTTTTGCTCTTCCGGACCCTCCGCAGTCTCCCCTCCGCAGTCTCCCCTCCGCAATCTCCCCTCCGCAGTCTCCTCTCCGCAGTCTCTCTCCGCTGCCTCCTCTCCGCTGCCTCCCCTCCGCAGTCCTCCCCTCCGCAGTCTCCCCTCCGCAATCTCCCCTCCGCTGTCTCCCCTCCGCTGCCTCCCCTCAGGACAGTTCCGGGAGTGTCTTTCCGGGGGACAGGCTGATTCCGCAGGCGGCAACTTCCCGGGCGGCTTTGACTATGCTCTGGCGGCCGTCCACAAGACGTGAAGTGTTGTCTTCGCAGAGCTCCAGAGTCTTGCGGAGCTGCTTTTCGAGTTCGTTGTTCTTCTCGCAGAAGATTGCCACCCGATCCAGCATTTTCTGGGCTCCGGACACGATGTCCGCCATATTCTCCATCTGTTCCTTCTGGACCCATGCTGAACGGATGAGCCGCAGGAACGGTACAAGAGTCTCCTCGGTCGTAATCAGCACATTTTGTGCGAAAGCCTTTGAGAAGATGTCGGGATCCTCCTGCTTGGCCAACTGGTAGGCTCCGTAGTTGGGGATGAACATTATCACATAATCAAGAGTCTTGCGCGAACTTACGAATTTCTGGTATTCCTTGTCGGTGAGTTCCTTGATGTGGTACGTCACTGACTGGAGATTGCGACGGGAAGCGTCGGAGCGCTGCTCGTCGGAAGTTGCACTGAAATAGTCTGCAAGCGCTGTCAGGGACATCTTGGAGTCAAGAAGCACATCGGTATTGTCAGGAAAGTGGAGGGCGAAATCGGGCCTCATCCTCCGCCCGGTCTCCTCATTCCGGATTATGTTGCCGGCCTTGTCCCTCAGCCAGAATTCGCTGTCGTAGTCGTGCCCTTTCCTCAATCCTTCGCCCTGCAGTATGTTCTCGAGTATAGTCTCGCCGAAAATTCCCTGCATCTTGTTCTTCCCTTTGAGAGCATTGGCAAGATCTGAAGCCTGTGTTCCGCTGGCATCTGTCTGGTATTTGAGATTCCGGACAGTCTCTTCGAATTTGGTCTTGATGGCGGAACTTTCTTCGGCGCTGAGTTTCTTCTGCGCATCGAAAGCATCTTTCATATCCCTTATGTCCTTTCCGAGACTTCCGGTTATATTCTTCATGGTTTCCTCCGCTTCGGCCTTCAGAGCGGCCTGGCGCTCCTTGAGCATTTTCTCATTTTCGAGCGCAAGCTCGTTCTTGACAGCCTCAAGGGCCTTCTCCTGACTTTCTTTGAGCGATGCGAGGGCCTGCCGGTGCAACTCGTTTTCCTGTTCGTGGAGTTTGTTCTCCTGCTGGTGGAGGGCCGCTTCCCGCGTGCGTGCGGCCTCGGACTCCAGCAGCGCCGCATCCTTTCCGGCGATGATTTTCCCGTATGACGCCTTTGCCGCGAGGTGTGAAATCGCCCAGGTCACTGCGGCGGTGACAAGGACTGCGATGATGATTGCAATGATACTGTTCATATAAGGTTTTCTTCCTCGCAAAGATAAAATATTTATGTCTATATTTGCAGATTTGAATTGAAATTCCTGATAGAATTATGATTCTTTTCAACAGTGATTATGAAGAAGGCTGCTGTCCGGAAATCCTCCGGAAATTGCAGGATACAAATATGGTGCAGACTGCCGGTTACGGGACCGACGAGTACTGCCGGGAAGCCGCCGATACAATAAGGCGCCTTTGCGGGAATCCTGATGCCCATGTGCATTTTCTGGTCGGGGGCACCCAGACCAATGCCACGGTGATATCTTCTGTCCTGAGACCCTATCAGGGCGCGATGTGTGCCGTCTCAGGACATATCGCTGTCCATGAGACCGGAGCAATCGAGCATTCCGGCCACAAGGTCATAACCCTCGAGGCGGAGGACGGGAAGGTAAGTGCGGATACGATTCGCCGGACTCTGGAGGAACATTTCAGCGACGGCGGCCGGGAACACTGCGTGCAGCCGGGACTTCTCTACATATCCCAGCCCACCGAACTGGGGACTTTGTATTCCAAGGATGAACTCACCTCTCTCAAGGCAGTCTGCCGGGAATATGATATTCCTCTCTATGTGGACGGCGCCCGTCTGGGCTATGCGCTTGCAAGTCCTCAGTGCGATGTGTCCCTGAAGGACCTCTCTTCCATAGCGGACATATTCTATATAGGTGGCACCAAGCAGGGAACTCTTTTCGGAGAAGCACTGGTTGTCAATGACGAATCTCTCGACAGGGATTTCCGCTACAATATCAAGCAGGGTGGAGGAATGCTTGCAAAGGGCCGTCTTCTCGGCCTTCAATTCAGTACGGTTTTCGCCTCTGAGGACGGGAGCCGGTGCGATGATATCCGGGATACCTGGTATTTCAAGTCATCAGTGAAGGCTGATATCCTCGCGGGGCGTATCCGCAAAGCCTTCCTTGATGCAGGGTGCACTTTCCTTGTGGACAGCCCCACCAACCAGCAGTTCCCGATTCTTCCTGTGGAAATGGCCTCCGCGCTTTCAGAGAAATTTGTTTTCGAAGTCAGGCGCAAGCCCGATCAGGACCATGTCGAGGTGCGCTTCTGCACCAGTTGGGCCACCAAGGAGGAAAATGTCGCGGCCCTTGTGGCGGCAACAGCCCGATGGACCGGCAACAGCCCGATTGACCGGCAACAGCCCGATTGAATAAATGATTACACGAGATATGTTGAACAGAAATGTAGAACTTGAAGGAAAGACGGTCCTGGTAACCGGAGCGGCCGGCTTCATCGGGAGCAATCTGGTCAGACGTCTTTTCCGTGATGTACGGGATATCAGGATAGTCGGAGTGGATTCGATTACCGATTATTATGATGTGAATATCAAATACGGGCGTCTCAAGGAAATAGAGGCTCTCGGCCGTGACTGGACTTTCGTCAAGGCCTCAATTGCCGACAAACCGGCTATGGACGAACTCTTCTCCCGGTACAATTTCGCAGTTGTCGTGAACCTCGCCGCCCAGGCCGGGGTCCGCTACAGCATCACCAATCCGGACGCATATATCGAATCCAATATAATAGGATTCTACAATATTCTCGAGGAGTGCCGGAACCATCCTGTGGAACATCTTGTATATGCCTCGTCTTCAAGCGTCTATGGCAGCAACAAGAAGGTCCCTTACAGTACCGATGACAAAGTGGACAATCCGGTCAGCCTCTACGCCGCCACCAAGAAGAGCAATGAACTTCTGGCTCATTCATATTCAAAACTGTATAATATCCCTTCGACCGGACTGCGCTTCTTCACCGTCTATGGTCCGACGGGCCGGCCTGATATGGCCTATTTCGGCTTCACCAATTCCCTGAGGGAGGGCAAGACGATAAAGATTTTCAACTACGGCAACTGCAAGCGCGACTTCACTTATGTCGATGATATTGTCGAGGGGGTTGTCCGTGTGATGCAGCATGCTCCCGAAAAGACCACCGGAGAGGACGGACTGCCCGTGCCTCCGTACAAGGTATATAATATAGGTAACAGTTCTCCCGAGAATCTTCTCGAATTCGTGAACATCCTTCAGGAGGAACTTATCCGCGCCGGAGTCCTTCCGTCAGATTATGATTTCGAGGCACATAAGGAACTTGTTCCCATGCAGCCCGGCGATGTGCCTGTGACTTATGCGGACACGGCCCCGCTCGAGGCTGATTTCGGTTTCAAGCCGTCCACTCCGCTCCGGGAAGGACTCAGGCGGTTTGCGGCATGGTACAAGGAATATTACGGTTAATTTGAAGATTATGTCACTGCTCTGCGAAGAAAAATTCCATGAAATCTACCGCCACGATGCGGAATATGTCGGATTCTGTCCCTATAGAATATGTCCTCTGGGTGCCCACAGCGACCATCAGCACGGCAAGATAACCGGAATGGCTATCGACAAGGGAATCCATATTGCATACAATCCCAAGCAGAACGGAGTTGTGGAACTATGTTCTCTCCAATTCGACAAAAGGGCCCAGTGGCACATAGCCGGAGTCCCTTCTGTCAAGCAGGGCGACTGGGCAGACTACCTGCGCGGGGCAACTGCAGTCCTGGGCAGCCGCTACCCCCTTCGCACCGGTCTGAGCGGTGTCATAGAGGGCTCTCTTCCCATCGGAGGGCTGTCTTCTTCGGCGGCCGTCACTCTCGTGTTCCTGTCCGCTTTGTGCAAAGTCAACGGATTGAGCCTCAGCCAGTCGGAAATGATAGAGATTTCGGTGTCTGTGGAGAACTCCTATGTCGGTGTCAGCAGTGGAAAACTGGATCAGAGTTGCGAAATATATTCCCGCAAGGACCAGCTCCTGTATCTTGACACAGAAGACGACAGATACGAACTGATTCCCCGGTCTGAGAACATGAAACCCTGGGAGATTGCGATTTTCTTCAGCGGCGTGGAGCGTACTCTTGCCTCAAGCAAGTTCAATATGAGGGTCGATGAGTGCCGCAGCGCAGCGTATGCCCTGAAGGCGTATGCCGGGATGGAATACGGCAAGTTCGGGGAAACGTTCCTCAGGGATGTCCCCAGGGACATATACGAGCAGTACAAGGACCGTCTCCCGGAAACATGGCGTCGCCGTGCGGAGCACTGGTACACCGAATTTGACCGTGTCTGTGCCGGAGCCGAGGCCTGGAGAAGAGGGGATATCGAAGAATTCGGAAGGCTCAGTTTCGAAAGCGGCAAGTCTTCAATTTACAGTTGGGAGACCGGTTGTGAGGAACTGAAGGCCCTGTATGATATAATGACTCACACGGACGGTATTTACGGCGGCCGTTTCAGCGGCGCCGGATTCAAGGGGTGCTGTATGGCAATCATCGATCCCGCGTACAGGGACAGTATCGCGGCCTCTGTCCAAAAGGAGTATCTGAGAGAGTTCCCGAATCTTGAAGGAAAATACAGATTTGTCGTCTGCCAGAGCGCGGACGGACTTGAATTTTAATTGGTTATGAAGTGTCTGATTCTTGCTGCAGGGTATGCCACCCGGCTCTATCCCCTTACCGAAAATTTCCCGAAACCGCTTCTCGAAGTTGGCGGCAAATCAATATTGGACTGGCTTGTCGATGATATTCACGGCAGTGGCCTCGTGGATGGCTATGCAGTTATAAGCAATCACAAATTCGCTTCTCATTTCGAGAAATGGGCGAAAGCGAAAATGGTCTCTTCGCCTGGAATGAACATTTCCGTCGTCGATGACGGGACTTCCACCAACGAGACTCGTCTCGGGGCTGTCTGCGATATGAAATTCGCCATGGACACCCTCGGCATCGATGATGATATTCTTGTGATTGCGGGCGACAATATCCTGGATTTCAGCCTGCAACATTTCCTGAACTTCGCTCGGGAGAAAGGCACATCCTGCGTCATGCGCTATAGCGAACCGGATGAGGCGAAGCTCCGCAAATGCGGCGTGATGACAGTCGATTCCAGTGACAGGATCCTGTCGATGGTGGAGAAGCCGTCCGAGCCGCAGAGCCATTGGGTATGTCCTCCGTTCTACTACTACACCGCAGCGGATGCCGCCAGGATAGGCGAGGCTGTCTGCGGCGGATGCGGCACCGATGCTCCCGGAAGTCTTGTGGTCTGGATGGCCTCCCGCGTGGCGGTCCATGCCATGCCGATGCCGGGCAGAAGATTCGATGTGGGCAATCTTGAAAGTTACTCCACGATAAGGGACACATATCAGGGAATTCTTTGATTTGTGGGATTTTTGCAACTGATAGTTGATTTATTAAAAGTTTTGTTATATTTGCAGGATTATTGCACGGATATAATCTTCAACTTATGAAAAAATACATTTTTGCAGTCGCAACCGCCTTCGCAGCATTCAGCGTGTGCGCAGTTGCGCAAAGTGAAAAGCCTGACTATTCCGAGACTTCCAGCACTGTGGCCACAGTTGAGAACAACGGCAAGGCCGAAGTCCGGACTGAAGTCAAGAATTATGAGGAGTACAACGAAAACGGCGTGCTTGTCAATGACATCAACGCCAACTGGGAAATGGATCTCAGGGTCGGTACTCAGGCATACCTCGGAGAGTACATCCCCGGCGGTTACTTCAAATTCAAGGATTGGTGGGCTCCCGCAATTGATTTCAGCATGAACAAGTGGGCCTCTCCTTTCTTCGGTCTCGGTTTCGGTCTCAACTTCGCCCAGTACAGGGGTCTGTACGGCGGAAGTGACGACAAGGCTACTTTCGCTCACCGTGATTCAGACTATCTTTACCAGGATTATCAGAACATGTATTTTGCCAAAGGCTGGTACGGCAACCTCTTCCTCCAGCTTTCATTCAACTTCACAAGTCTCTTCAGGAAGGGCTGGAAATCGGATGCAATATTCGATTGGACCGGTTACTTCGGTGGTGGTGTCGTGATGCCCTGCTGCAAGGTTGACTACTTCGCCGTCGGCGCTTCTTTCAATGCCGGCATGAAGTTCGACTTCAAGGTTGCCACCCGCTTGAAACTCGGTATCGGCCTGCGTGGCGCCCTTTATTCAGACGGCTTCAACGGAATCTCATACGCCAGCTCTCACGACAAAGACAATATTCCTCTTGACGGTATGATCGGTATCACAGTCGGCGCTGTCTATAAGTTCGGTTTCGTGACCCGCGAGGACCACAGGACAGGCGAATCTCAGACAAACGAATGGGTTCCGACCTATGTTGCAATCCAGACTTCCGAAGTCACCAACGACATAGTCAACACTGCCGTTGCCGAGAAGAATGAAATCATCAGGGAGAGGGAAGATACCATCAAGGCAAAGGATATCCAGATCAAGAACCTCAAGGATGAGAACAGGCGCATCCGCAAGACTGCTATGCCTTACCAGCCCAAGTACTGGTCATACGTCAACTTCCAGATTGATAAGTGGGACATTTCCAATGCCCAGAAGGTCAACATCATGGCCGCTGCTGATTTCATCAAGACCTGCCCTGACCGCACATTTGTCATCAGTGGTTATGCCGACAAGCAGACTGCCACTTCATCCCGTAACAAATTCCTCGCCGAGAAGCGTGTGGAGGCTGTCAGCAGAGTTCTTGTCAATGAATACGGCATCAATCCCAACCAGCTTGAAAAAGCCGACTACGGCGGAGTCGATTACATGTACTTCGACGATCCCCAGTGCTCCCGTGCCGTGCTCATTTATCTGAAATAGTTTCAACCTCATATTGAAATCCGGTTTCCCCAAGAGACCGGATTTTTTTATATCTTTGCAGGATTCTGAATTGGAACAATTAAAACAGACAGATATGAAAATAGCACAGAACTCAGTAGTTGAACTTATTTACGAACTCGTCGTTGACGGACAGATTGCCGACAAAACCACTGCCGACAGGCCTCTTTCGTTCATTCAGGGGACAGGCAGCCTTCTTCCCAAATTCGAGAAGAGCATAGAGGGACTTGAACCCGGAGGAAAATTCGCCTTTACTCTCACACCCGAGGAAGGTTACGGCACCTGGGACCCCGAGCGCATGATAAATCTGCCGCTTCAGGCCTTTGAAGTTGACGGAGTTCTCCGCAAGGATCTGCTTGTCGCAGGAGCAACCGTTCCTCTGATGAATGCCATGGGCGCAGTTATTCCTGCGAAAGTTGTGGAAGTGGGCTCTGACAGCGTGAAGATGGACCTCAATCATCCCATGGCTGGCAAGACTCTCAATTTCACAGGCGAAATCCTTATAGTGCGCGAAGCTACCGGGGAAGAACTCACAAACGGCCTCCACGGTGAAAAATGTGGCGGCGACTGCGGCAGTTGCGGAGGAAAATGCCACGGCGGCGATGGAGAGCAGAAGGAAGAATGCTGCGGCGAAAAAGGCAAGAAGAAGGAAGGCTGCTGCGGCAAGGGCAAGGGAAAATGCCATAAGAAGGAAGAGGAAAAATAATTTCTGAATATGTTGCGGACAGCGGTTGTCATTCTGAACTGGAACGGCCTGGACTTCCTGAAGAAATATCTCGGGGCCCTGGTTACCAGTGTCGATTCATCTGATGACCGTGTGTTTGTCGCAGACAATGCTTCCACCGACGGCTCTCTTGAATTTCTCGAGTCTGAATACCCCGATGTCCCGGTCATCAGTCTTGACCGCAATTATGGCTTCACGGGGGGCTACAACAGGGCTCTGCAGCAGATAGAAGCCGAGTACTATGTCCTTATGAACTCCGATGTCGAGGTGGAGCCTGACTGGCTTTTCCCGCTCGTGGAATGGATGCAATTGCATCCGGATTGCGGAGTCTGCGGCCCCAAGATGAAAAGCCTCGCCGACCGGAGCCTGTTCGAGTACGCCGGTGCTGCCGGTGGCCTGATAGACATGCTCGGATATCCGCTGTGCCGCGGCCGGGTCATGGGACATGTCCAGAAGGATGAGGGGCAGTACGATATTCCTGAAAATGTGTTCTGGGTGGGCGGCGCCTGCATGATGGTCCGCGCGTCTCTATGGCACAGCCTGGGCGGCCTCTGTGAGGAGTTTTTTGCCCATCAGGAGGAAATCGATTTCTGCTGGAGGGCCCGTCTGGCCGGATGGAAGGTGAGCTGCGTCCCCCGCAGCACAGTATATCACCTCGGCGGCGGAACCCTTGCGGGAGGCTCTCCCTGGAAACTGCAACTGAACTACCGCAACAATCTTCTGATGCTGCGCCGCAATCTCCCGCTGAGTTATGCGCTTGAAAATTTCTGGGGGCTTGTAGCCGCCCTGCTTCCGGATGCGATATATCCCGATGATTTCCGTAACTTGTCGGAGTTCTGTATGGACGAACTCTCGGACGGGGAGGTGAACGGGATTCTTGCGGCATCGGTCAGCGACGCCCTGTCGAGGACAAGGAGGACCCTCCGGCTGAGGATGTTCCTGGACCGGGTGAGTGCCGTGATATATCTTCTTCGCGGACGAGCGGATTATTTCAGGGCTGTCAGGACTGCTCACAGGGAATATCGCGCGATGCGCGGGGCGATTGACAGGGATGCCATAGGTCCCGCTGTTCTGGATGACATGGAAAAGAATGGAGGAAGGGTGGCCAGGGTGATGCTGGATGTGGACTTGACCGCCAGGAAGATGGAACGGGTCAATCTGCACTCTGTCCTTCCCGCTATCGTTCCGCTCAGAGAAGCCGTGTGGCATTCAAAAGTGTTTGAACATCTTGAATCATAACTGAATATGTCTGAAAAACTTGTAATTATCCCGACATACAACGAAAAGGAGAATATAGAGAAAATAATCCGTAAGGTCTTTTCGCTCAAGGGCTGTTTCCATGTCCTTGTGATAGAGGACGGATCTCCTGACGGGACTGCCTCGATAGTCAGACTCCTGATGGGGGAGTTCCCGGACCGCCTTTTCATGATCGAGCGCAGCGGTAAGCAGGGGCTCGGCACGGCGTATCTCAGGGGTTTTGAGTGGTCCCTTGAAAAGGGATATGACTATACCTTCGAGATGGATGCCGACTTTTCGCATAATCCGGATGATTTGCTGAGGCTTCTGGATGCGTGCGAGGCGGGCGGCGCCGATGTCTCTGTCGGGTCCAGATACTGCAAGGGAATAAGTGTCATAAACTGGCCCATAGGCCGTGTTCTCATATCCTATTTTGCATCGGTATATGTCCGCAAGGTGCTTGGAATGAGGATTTATGATTCCACTGCGGGCTTTGTCTGCTATAGTCGCAAGGCTCTTTCCACAATAGATCTCTCCAAAGTCAGGATGGTGGGCTACGGCTTCCAGATCGAGATGAAATATACCGCATGGAAACTCGGATTCAAGATTGCCGAGGTCCCCATAATTTTCACCGACCGCACCGAAGGAACTTCGAAGATGTCCGGCGGAATTTTCGGTGAAGCGTTCTGGGGAGTCCTGGCGATGCGCCTGCGGAAATTCTCTCCCCGCAGGCAGTAGCGGCCCGCATTTTGAAAAGTGGCGGACTTTTGCTAACTTTGAAAGTTTTATAGCAAACGAAGCCATGACTCTCATCAAATCAATTTCCGGTATCAGGGGAACAATCGGAGGAGCGCCCTCGGAGGCTCTCACTCCGGTGGATATTGTCAAATTCACATACGCATACTGCAGCCGCCTCCGCGAGAGGATTGCCAAGGCTGAAGGCGAAAGATACAAAGTTGTGGTCGGCCGCGACGCCCGCCTTAGCGGCGAGATGGTCGAGAACCTTGTCACAGGCACTTTGATGGCCTGCGGAGTGGATGTGGTGCGCGCCGGCTTTGCCAGCACTCCCACCACCGAGATGGCTGTTACCTTCGCCGGAGCCGACGGAGGTATCATACTGACTGCCTCGCACAATCCCCGTCAGTGGAACGCTCTCAAGCTTCTCAATGAGAAGGGCGAGTTCCTCAGTGCCGCTGAAGGAGCCGCAATCCTCGAATGTGCGGAAAAAGAAGATTTCAATTTCGCTCCGGTGGATGAAATCGGAGTCGTGGAAGATGAAGATTTCACAGACAAGCATATCGATGCTGTCCTCGCTCTCGACGCTGTGGATGTCGAGGCCGTGAGAAAAGCCGGTTTCACGGTAGTTCTCGATGCTGTGAATTCAGTCGGAGGTATAATTATGCCGAGGCTTCTCGAACGTCTCGGAGTCAAGTGTATATGTCTGAATTGCGAGCCGACAGGCCAGTTCGCCCATAATCCCGAACCTCTCCCGGCCAACCTTACCGCCCTGTCTGAAACAGTGGTGGCCCAGAAGGCCGACCTTGGCATCAGTGTCGATCCGGATGTGGACCGTCTCGCATTCATCTGCGAGGACGGACAGCCCTTCGTGGAGGAATACACCCTTGTCAGCGTGGCTGATTATCTGTTCTCAAGGGCAGTTGAGATTGCTGCCGCTCAGGGAAAAACTCCTGAAGAGGTCATCGCTCCATATACCATGAAGAGTGTCAGCAATCTTTCTTCTTCACGCGCACTGAGGGACGTGACCGAGAAATTCGGCGGCAAGTACAGTCCCGCTGCGGTCGGTGAAGTCAATGTGACTACTCTGATGCATGAGACCGGCTGCCTTATCGGAGGCGAAGGCAACGGCGGTGTCATCTATCCCGCCCTCCACTACGGCCGTGACGCCATGGTGGGAGTCGCTCTGTTCCTTTCCAATCTCGCCCACAAGAAGATGAAAGTCACTTGTCTCAAGGCTACATATCCTCAATATTTCATAGCCAAGAACAAGATCGAACTTTCGGACAAGTCCCTTATCGACAAGATTCTTTCCCAACTTCAGGTCGTGTTCGCCGATGAGGATGTGAACACTGTGGACGGAGTCAAAATCTCATTTGAGAAGGAGCGCCAGTGGGTGCACCTGCGCAAATCGAACACTGAACCGATAATCCGTATCTATGCGGAGGCTCCTACAATGGAGGCCGCCCGCGCCCTCGGAGAAAAGGTCATTTCCATAGCCAATCAAATCATAGGCAAATGAAAATCGTAATCGCCGGAGCCGGAGATGTCGGCACATATCTGGCAAAGATGCTCAGCAGCGCCAGCAACGACATTGTCATCGTGGATGACGACCACAGCCGTCTTGCCGCCATTGCGGAGGCTGCCGATGTGGTCACCGTCGAGGGAGACATCACCGATATCTCTGTTCTCAAGCGTGCCGGTGTCCAAAGTGCCGACCTGCTGGTGGCCGTGTGCCCCGCCGTCGATCAGAATGTCAATATCGTATGCGCCTCGCTGGCGAAGATGCTCGGCTGCCACAGGGTGACAGCCAGAATCAAGAACGAGGATTACCTGCTTCCCGAGAACAAGAACCTGTTCCTGAGGATGGGAGTGGATTTCCTGTTCTATCCGGAGAAGATTGCTTCTACCGAGATAGCGGACCTCCTCAAGCGCAATTCCCTCATGGACACTCTGGACTTCGCGCGCGGCAAACTTTCCCTTTCCGTGTTCCGTCTCAACGACGAAACTCCCGCATTGGAAATGAATGTGCAGGGGCTGTCTGAAAAATTTTCGAGCGAAGGTTATGATTTCCGTATCATTGCCCTTACCCGCAGGGATGAGACTATCATCCCTGGTCCTGCGGAGCGCTTCCACTTCGGAGACCAGGTGTATATCCTCTCGAAGAGGGAGAGCCTTCCGCATATCAAGGCCTTCCTCGGCAAGGAGGACAGACAGGTCGAGAGTGTGGTCATTCTCGGCGGAAGTCACATAGGCGAACTGCTGGCCAGGGAACTGTGTTCCTTCATTGACCGCATCATCCTTGTGGAAATCAGTGCAAAGCGCTGTGAGGAACTTTCTGAGAAACTTCCCTCCAAGGTCGTGGTGATGCGCGGGGACGCACGCAACATAGACAACCTGCTCGAAGATTCGATAACCTGCTATGACGCACTTGTCGCGGTGACAGACAGTTCCGAGACCAATATCCTCTCCTGTGTCGCAGCCAAGAAGCGCGGGGTGGACCTTACTGTAGCCCAGGTCGAGAATCTTGAATATGTCTCTCTCGGAGAAGGGTTGGGAGTGGATACCATCATCAACAAGAAACATATCACCGCCGGCAAGATTTTCAAGTTCACTCTCGGCGGTTCCATCAGGTCTGTCAAATATATGGGCACGACAAATGCCGAGGTCCTCGAGTACATCGCGGCCCCGGGGAGCAAGATAACCGGCAAGCCTCTGAAGGATCTCAATTTCCCGAAAAAGGCTATTGTCGGCGGCTATATCCATGGCGGGGAGACCTACATTGCTGTCGGAAATTCCAAGATATCAGACTATGACAGAGTGGTCGTGTTCTCCTTCCCGGAGACTGTCCCCCAGGTAGATTCATTCTTCGAATAATATCAAAACACATTTCAATATGCAGAACAAACTACAGGAATTGACAGACAAGCTCTATCAGGAAGGCTTGTCAAAAGGAAAGGCTGAGGCTGAGCAGATTCTTGCCGCCGCCCGCGGGGAGGCTGACAAAATCATAGCCGATGCCCACGTGGAGGCCGGACGCATCCTCGCACAGGCCGATGCCGATGCGAAGGCTGCCGCGTCTAAACTTCAGAGCGACACCCTTGTCGCCTGCCGCCAGAGCATTGCCTGCGCTTCCCAGGACATTCAGAACCTCATCATCACCAAAATAGCCCGCGAACCGGCTTCAAAGGCTCTTTCTGATGTGGAGTTCCTCAAGACCCTTGCCACTGAAGTCGCGAAGGCTTTCACCGCCCAGGGCGCGAAGGACCTCGATATGGTATTTTCCGAAAATGTGAAGAAGGACATCCAGCCCTATGTCGAAGGGGCTCTCGCAAAAGCGGTGGGTACAGGAATCACTGCCTCTTTCTCCAAGAAGATATCCGGAGGATTCACTGTCGCTCCGAAAGGAGAGGGATATTTCATCAGTTTCACGGAAGACACTTTCAAGGAACTGGTAAGTGAGTATATGCGTCCTGTGACCAAGAAGATTCTCTTCGGATGAAGAATTACGTCTATATAGTTTCATCGCTTCCATGCGTGGACCGCGAATACAAGTTCACGGCAGGCAGTGTGGAGAGCATCACCGGGGACATCATTTCACTGCTTGACGAGACGGATGCCGCAGTCGTGTCCTTCCTGATGAGGGGGCTCAAGGCCGAGACCGCGGATGCGGATTTCTACCGCGAGGCGCTTTCGCACGGCAACCGGTTCATCCGCGAGTACTTCAGTTTTGACCTGAATCTCCGCAACGAGAAGGTGAAGTACCTGAATGCAAAGCTCGGACGCGATGCAGCAAAGGATGTCGTGATTTTGGACCCGGACGCCGATATGCCTGAATTCGAGGAGACCGGGGAGGTTGCGGAAATTCTTTCGGTAAAGGATCTTCTCGAAAGGGAGAGGGCGCTGGATGATTTCATTTCCGGCAAGATTGACTCTCTGACAGTTTTCGATTATTTCGATCTGGACGTGATTCTCGGCTTCCTCGTGAAGATCGGCATCTATTCGCGCTGGTTCCTTCTCGACGAGGAACAGGGCCGTCTCAAGTTCAAGGAACTTGTCGGTCAGTTGATTGAAAAGGCAGAATTTTAGAAACAGTTTCACATTATGAATAAAACAACAGGAAAGGTAACGGGTATCGTATCCAACCTCGTGACAGTCCTCACCGAAGGTCCGGTGGCGCAGAATGAAATCTGCTACATCACCAACGACGAGGGTGAGAAACTGATGGCCGAGGTCATCAAGGTCAATGGCAGGAATGCCGCTGTGCAGGTCTTCGAAAGTACCCGTGGACTCCGCGGCGGAAACACCGTCGAGTTCGAAAACAGGATGCTCGAGGTTACACTCGGCCCCGGTCTTCTGTCAAACTGCTATGACGGTCTGCAGAACGACCTTACTACAATGACAGGTGTGTTCCTCAAGAGAGGTGAATATACCGATCCCCTGAACAGGGAGAAACTCTGGGATTTCACTCCCATCGCCACGCCCGGTGACAAAGTGCGTGCGGCCGACTGGCTCGGAGAGCCCAAGGACGGATGGCTGCCTCATAAACTCATGGTGCCTTTCTCTTTCGCGGGAGAATACACTGTCAAACCTGTCATCGCAGC
>JAKSKQ010000048.1 GCA_024401675.1 Bacteroidales bacterium
TGACCTCTTTTTTCAATACGCTCACTTTGCGCAATACGCGAGTGACTCGCGTTTTGCGCAAAGTATCCGCCCTATTCCGATATGTCGAATTCCAATTTTTCACCAGGCAACAGATGTACCTCCCTGGAGAACATTTTCCCTCCGTACATTCCGAACTTCATCTTCTCTGCTTTCGGCTTTACATCAAGATCCCTGGATATGGATACATGAAACTGACATGGCTCATGCATCATGGTTTCTGTATGCGGCATTAATGATTTCAGAATCTTGTTGTTGAAAATCTCCACACCCAGAGTACATTCCAACTCCGCTATGGTATCTATTGTAAGATTCGCTTTACCACTGATGAAGTTGGAGATATGAGATGCCCCCTTGTCCATCCTCATCGCCAGTTCAGTCTTGCTGATTTTCATTTCATCCAGCGATCTCAGCACTACATTCGCAATGCCTTCCTTGACCTGTGCCGCTCTTTCATTTCTATTCATATTGATAGTAGTTTTAGTGTTATACTTACAAAACTATACAATAATTTTCTTTATAAAAATAGCTGATTCTCAATTATAAAGAAAGTTTTAACTATTTGAGTGTCAAATGTATAGACCTTCCTATCAATGTTGTGAATTTCGTTCTTCCGCTTGTCGTTTCTCTGATTTATTTTTGTATGCCTTCTCCCTTGGTTACACTTCAATAACTACTGTTAAATCATTTAAACTTCAATTTTTTATCAAATTATGTCTAAATCAAACAATCAACAGAAGAATCCGGACATCATTTTCAACAATCTCAAAATTCTCAGGCGGAAAATGAATATGACCCAGGCGGAACTCGCGGAGAAAGTAGGTCTGCACAGGCTCTCATATGCAAATATCGAATGCGGAAAGACAGAACTCATCAACCCTCACCTCCCCAAAATCGCCGATGTACTTCATTCATCCCTCCAAGTTATACTGTTCACAGATCTTTCTGAAGGAGAGGATATGCAGGCCGCTCTTTTGTGCGACGGAGATCCTATGGAAATGAAATATGCTTCAAAGACTCAGGACCGCATCAATTCATTGAAGGAGGAGAACCGTACCATCAGGGAATCGCTTGCAAGAGCTCAGGAAACAATCGCGCAACTCAAAGCCGTGATTGCATCCAAAGATGAGGTCATTCGCTGTAAGGATGAACTTCTGACATTGTATAATACCAGAAAAAAGACACGCTAACTTCGCGTGATTCTCAATATTCCTTTAAGGTTCTTCAGTTGGGAGATAATCTTGTCAAGTTCGAGATTTGAAGGAACTGACAATTTCACAGTGATGTCATACACTCCGTTCTTCAAGTTCTCATTCACCAGGAACGAGCGTATGGATGCCTTGAAATTGTTGATGACATTGGATACGCTTGTCGTAAGGGAATGATCCATCTCGGTAGTCAGTTTCAGAGTAGTCTGGAACGTGGAGGTGGACGGGGACCGGCTCCACATCACCTTCTGGACCCGATAGGGGTATTTTTCAAGAAGGCGTGATGCGTTGGGACACGAAATTCGGTGAATTTTTATGCCTTCCGTCCTGGTGACAAATGCGAATACATCGTCACCGAACACGGGGTTGCAGCACTTTGACATTTTATATTCAAGTCCACGCACCTTGCCTGTATCAAGGACGAGTATATCGAAATGGCGTGAGCCGCCGCTAGAGCCGTTCCATCCTTCGGAATGTTGTGCCTCCAGATTCTCATCTGCCTTGCGCATCGCGCTTTCCTGCCTTCTGCGTTCTTCCTCTTCCCGCGCTTTCTGCCTTTCCAGAATCCAGTCCTTGATGCTTGCTACATCAGTTTCCTCATCTCCGATGGAGGCGTAGAACTCATTGAGAGTTTTGAAATCTTTCTCCTTCAAAAGGAAGGTCATCTCCTCGTCATCGAGGCTGAGCTTCCAGTTTTTCAGGCGGCGGGAGAGTATCTCCTTGCCCTCGGCTGCCTTCTGATGCTGGACTTCGCCGAGCTGGAGTTTGATTTTGTTCCGGGCTTTGGAGGTCACCACATAATTCAGCCAGTCTGCTGTCGGCTTCTGGTGCCTGGAAGTCAGAATCTCGACCACGTCTCCTGTGTGCAGTACGTCCCTGATGGACGCGACCTTGCCGTTGATTTTGCCGGAGACGCATTTCGAGCCGATATTAGTGTGGATTTCGAATGCGAAATCGAGCACTGTCGCCCCGGCGCGCAACCTGCGGAGTTCGCCGCTTGGAGTGAATACGAAAATTTCATTGCTCTGGGGCGAGGGAATCATGTCCTGGCCGTCCTGATCGGGAGGCGACAGAGTCTGCCCGTGCTGCCCTTTCTCCAGAGACTCGCGGACAGCCGATAGCCATTTGTCAAGGGTCGCTTCCTGTTTGATTCCTTTGTATGACCAGTGCGAGGCGAGTCCGCTCTCCGCAATTTCATCCATCCTCCGTGTCCTGATCTGCACTTCAAGGGCCACTCCATTGTCATTCTTGACCGTAATGTGCAGGGACTCATAGCCGTTCGGCTTCGGCTTCGTGAGCCAGTCACGCAGCCTCGATGTATCGCTCTTGTATTTTTCCGTGACTAGCGAAAATACATCCCAGCACAGTGCCAGCTCTTTCTGGCGGTCGGTCGGGTCGCAGTCAATGATGAAACGGATTGCAAATACGTCAAAGACGCCCTCGAACGGCACTTTCTGTTTCTGCATTTTTTTCCAGATACTCCATGCCGTCTTGGTCCTGATTTTCAACTTGTACTGGATGCCCTTGTCGGAAAGTTTCTTCTTTAGCGGCTCTATGAACTGAGTCATCAGTTGCTGGCGGTCATTTTCGGTGGCCAGAAGCTTGTTGGTGATGGACCTGTAAACCTCGGGCTCGGCCCATTTGAAGTAGATGTCCTCCATCTCGCTCTTCATGTTGTAGAGTCCCAACTGATGGGCGAGGGGAATGTACAACATCAGGGATTCCAGGATTTTCCTCTCCCGGGAGGCCTTCGGGAAAATGGAGAGCGACCTCATCACTTCCAGACGGTCGGCCAGTTTGATGACGGCGGCCCTCGGGTCGCTGCAATATGAGACTATCAACTTCTTGTAATTGTCGGCCTCGAGCCTTGTGTCCTTGGGATTGATGGTGGAAATTTTATCCAATCCTTCTTTAAGGAGAAGAACTTCGGAAGAAAATTCGCCTTTGGGCACAGTGAATTCCTTGTTCATCCTTCCCGCTTCGTGCAGGAAAACAGCGGCCAGACATTCGGATGGGAGTCCTATTTCATCTCTGACTATGAGAGCAACTCCTATCGCATGTTCGATGAACGGATGGCCGTTACCTCTTGTAACACCATCCAATGCCTTGAGTGCAAGAGCGTATGCCTTGCCTGCAACCGGGTCCTGTTTTATTCTTTCCATACTTTCAAATATTCCTGAAGAGCCCACATCTCATCCCTATATGCCGCGGCGGCCCTGAAATCCAGCTGGGCTGCGGCCTGTGTCATATTCTTCTTCGCACTGTCAACCGCCTTGACCACTTGTTCGCGGCTCATCATCCTGATTACCGGATCCTGAAGCACGGCGGCGAGGTCAGCCTTGACATAGCCGTCAGTAAATGCGGAATTGCTCTCCCGTTTGTAATCCGGGCCGAATCCTACAGAAATCGTGCCTTTTCCGAGTTCGGTCGGACTCGGAATATACTGCGGTGAATCCCAGGAGTGGGCCGCACTTACCCTTCCGCTGCCATAAGCCGTGGCGGATGATGCAGCGGCAGAGCCGTTCCGACTCCCGACAGCATGCGGTGTGATGCCGTGAAGTTTGTTGTATTCTATTTGTTTCGAGCGCCGCCTGTCTGTCTCATAGATTGTCTGTTTCATCGAGTCTGTGACAGTATCGGCGTACATTATCACCATGCCGTTCACATTCCTGGCCGCGCGTCCCGCCGTCTGAGTCAAGGCCCTTTCCGAGCGCAGGAACCCTTCCTTGTCGGCATCCAGTATGGCTACCAGCGACACCGCCGGTATGTCCAGACCCTCGCGCAGCAGATTGACGCCGACCAGGACATCGAAAAGGCCGTTCTTGAAATCGTCTATGATTTCAATACGTTCCATCGTGTCCACATCGGAATGTATGTACCGGCAGCGTACTCCCATACGGGTGAGGTATTTTTCGAGTTCTTCGGCCATCCTCTTGGTAAGGGTGGTCACGAGCACCCTCTCATCCTTTTCCGCCCTCTTCTGTATCTCCTCAAGAAGGTCGTCCACCTGATTCTTCGTGGGCCTCACTTCGATAGGAGGGTCCAGAAGGCCGGTCGGCCGCACGACCTGTTCCACCACAAGTCCGCCAGAGGCGTCAAGCTCATAATCGGCCGGAGTGGCGCTCACAAAACATTTCTGTCCGGTGATTGCTTCGAACTCATCGAATTTCAGCGGCCGGTTGTCGGATGCGGCAGGCAGACGGAACCCGTACTGGACCAGCACGCTCTTGCGGGCGTGGTCGCCGCCGTACATGGCGCGGATCTGCGGAATAGTCACATGGCTTTCATCTATGAATGTTATGAAATCATCCGGGAAATAGTCTATGAGGCAGAAAGGCCTCTGCCCTTCGCTTCTGCCGTCGAAGTAACGGGAATAGTTCTCTATTCCGGGGCAGTACCCCATCTCCTTTATCATTTCGAGGTCGTATTCCACCCTCTGCCTGAGACGTTTGGCTTCAAGGAATTTGCCGATTTCCTCGAAATACGCGCACTGCGCCGTGAGGTCGTCCTGAATCTTGCTGACGGCCTCCTTCGTGCGCTCCTTGTTGGTGACGAAATTGTTGGCCGGATATATCGTGACTTCCTCGAGAGAGTCGAGTTCCGCACCGCTCACGGGGTCTATTATGGAAAGCGAGTCGATTTCGTCGCCGAAAAACTCCACCCTCACGGCATTCTCGCCGTAGCCTATGCAGATGTCAAGAGTGTCCCCACGGACTCTGAAAGTACCGCGTTTGAAATCCGTCTCGGTCCTGTTGTACATCGCATCGACAAGCTGATACATAAGCCTGGACGGTGAGATTGTATCGCCCATGCGGATGGTCACCTTCTGGCTGTGGAAGTCCTCCGGATTCCCGATTCCGTAGAGGCATGAGACACTCGAGACGACAATCACATCGCGACGGCCGCTCAGAAGGGCGCTCGCGGCGCTCAGGCGCAGCTTCTCGATTTCATCGTTTATGCTCAGGTCTTTTTCTATATATGTGTCGGTGACGGGCAGGTAGGCCTCCGGCTGGTAGTAGTCGTAGTATGAAACGAAATATTCCACAGCATTGCCGGGGAAGAACTGCTTGAACTCGTTGTAGAGTTGGGCGGCCAGGGTCTTGTTGTGGCTCAGTATCAGCGCCGGGCGCTGCATGCGCTCGATGACGTTCGCCATCGTGAAGGTCTTTCCGGAGCCGGTCACACCGAGCAGGGTCACCGCATCGAGCCCCTGGCGGAGAGCATCGCATATCCCTTCGATGGCCTGCGGCTGGTCCCCGGACGGGGCGTAATCTGATGAAATCTTGAATTGCATATATTATTCCCCGAAGATAGCCAAGTATGACAATATTTCCAAACTAAAGTATTATCTTTGCACCTATTCAGGTAAATTCATTTTTTGTACAAAATTATGCAATATTCTAAAGAAGTGCAGCAGATGTGCTGCGTGAAAAAGGGACCTAACCATGGACCCGCACCTATTCCCGAAGAGGGTAAATGGGTGAAATCAAAAGAAATCACCGATGTATCCGGATTTACTCACGGTATCGGCTGGTGTGCTCCCGAGCAGGGCGCATGCAAACTTTCACTCAATGTGAAGGACGGTGTCATCCAGGAGGCTCTCGTGGAGACTATCGGATGCTCCGGCATGACTCACTCCGCAGCCATGGCTTCCGAGATTCTTCCAGGCAAGACCATCCTCGAGGCTCTCAACACCGACCTCGTCTGTGATGCCATCAATACCGCCATGCGTGAACTCTTCCTCCAGATTGTCTATGGCCGCACCCAGTCAGCCTTCTCAGAGGGCGGACTCGTAATCGGAGCCGGCCTTGAGGACCTTGGAAAGGGACTCCGCAGCCAGGTCGGCACTCTTTACGGAACTCTTGCAAAAGGTCCCCGCTACCTCGAACTTGCCGAAGGCTACATCAAGACCATCGCTCTCGATGAGAATGATGAAATCTGCGGTTACGAATTCGTACACCTCGGAAAATTCATGGATCTCGTGAAGAAGGGAACCGATGCCAACGAAGCTCTCAAGCAGGTTACCGGAACTTATGGCCGTTTCTCCAAAGAGGCCGGCGCTGTGAAGTATATTGACCCTCGTAAAGAATAAGGAGAACAAGACTATGATAAGAGAAGTTAAATTCGAAAGCCAGGACCGCCGCATGGCGCAGATCGAGGCCGCTCTCAAGGAATGTGGTATCTCTTCCCTCGAGGAGTGCAACCAGATATGTGAAAAATATGGTCTTGACCCCTACAAGACTTGCGAAGACACCCAGCCCATCTGCTTCGAGAATGCGAAGTGGGCTTATGTGATGGGTTCCGCAATAGCCCTCAAGAAAGGTGAGCAGACCGGTGACAAGACTGCTGTGAAGGCAGCTGAGAACATCGGAATCGCCCTTCAGGCCTTCTGTATTCCCGGTTCTGTGGCTGATGACCGCAAGGTCGGCCTCGGCCACGGAAATCTTGCCGCACGTCTTCTGAGCGAGGAGACACAGTGCTTCGCCTTCCTTGCCGGTCACGAGTCATTCGCAGCCGCAGAAGGTGCCATCAAGATTGCCGCCAAAGCAGACAAGGTCCGCAAGCAGCCCCTCCGCTGCATCCTCAACGGACTCGGAAAGGACGCTGCCCAGATCATTTCCCGTATCAACGGATTCACTTATGTGCAGACCCAGTTCGACTATTTCACCGGCAAACTCAATGTCGTCCGTGAAATCGCCTACAGCAACGGTCCCCGCGCCAAGGTGCGCTGCTACGGTGCCGATGATGTACGCGAAGGCGTAGCCATCATGTGGAACGAGGGAGTCGATGTCTCCATCACCGGAAACTCAACCAACCCGACCCGTTTCCAGCATCCCGTTGCAGGTACTTACAAGAAGGAGCGTATCCTCGCAGGCAAACCCTACTTCAGTGTTGCCTCCGGCGGCGGTACAGGCCGTACCCTTCACCCGGACAATATGGCCGCAGGTCCTGCATCATACGGTATGACCGATACTATGGGCCGTATGCACTCTGACGCCCAGTTCGCAGGTTCTTCATCAGTTCCCGCACATGTGGAGATGATGGGCTTCCTCGGAATCGGCAACAACCCCATGGTCGGCTGCACAGTTGCCTGCGCAGTTGACGTGGCCACTGCTTTGAACAAGTAAATCTCTCATATCAGCGCCCGGCAAGTTCGTGCCGGGCGCTTTTTTATGTATAAGGAAAACAATTATCCGTCACAACTGCTGGAAGACGCCGTCGAAGCCATCAGCACCCTCCCCGGAGTCGGGAAGAGGGGAGCGTTGCGTCTTGCCCTGCACCTTCTCGGCTCCCCTGCGGAGAATGTGCATCATTTCACTAAGGCAATCAATGACCTGCGTGACAATGTCCGGTATTGCAGAGTGTGCAATATGATTTCCGATACGGACATCTGCTCCGTCTGCGGCGATTCTTCCCGTGACCGCAGCACCGTCTGTGTGGTGGAAAGTGTCCGCGATGTGATGAGCATCGAAAATACCATGCAGTACAAGGGACTTTACCATGTGCTCGGAGGGGTGATTTCCCCGCTGGACGGCATAGGCCCCGACAATCTTGCGATAGATGCACTTGAGAGGCGTCTCGCTGCCCCTGACACAGAAATAAAAGAGGTCATTCTCGCTCTTGACGGTGATGTAGAGGGGGAGACCACCTCATTTTATCTATACCGCCGCATCGCCGGGTACGGCATCGCCGTGACCACTCTTGCCAGAGGTCTCGGATTCGGCGATGATCTGGAATATGCCGACTCCCTCACCCTCGGCCGTTCCATTCTGGCACGCCAGCCTTTTTCAATAGAGCGAAAATAAATTTGGCATTTTAAGCCATTAGGACTACCTTTGCAAGTTACCGGGTTTGACAGGCCCGGGATAGTCTTGAGTATTAACCGGTCCGGGGGCAAACTTCCGGGCAAAAGCAGGGAGGAAAAATGGTAGAGATTTTCTATAAATCTGCCGGCGGGATTCTGGTTTCCGAATCAGAAGAAATTCTTGGGCAGCTCACTATTTCCGATGTCCTCTGGGTGGACCTCTTTTCTCCTACAGGTGAAGAGAAAAGAGCTGTGGAGGCGTTCCTCGGCATCACATTGCAGACCCGCGCACAAGCGGAAGAGATTGAAAGTTCTTCTCGTTTCTTCGAAGATGACGATGCTATCTTCGCGAACAGCAACTTCGTGATTCCGGGCCCTGAAGAATATTCGATGGAGACAGTTTCCTTCATCCTTAGCCAGGGAATACTCACAACTATCAGAGAATGTCCTCTGCGCTCATTCTCCGATCTGCAGCGCCGCATCCAGGCTTTCCCGAAGAACTACATAGACGGAGACGTGGTATTCCTCAATATAGTCGAGCAGCGTGTCGATCTGGATGCCGATATCATCGAGCTCCTCGGCAAAGAAGTCGAGAAGTACAGCCGCAAGGTCAACTTGGGAGAAGATATCAATGAGGAATTCCTCCTCGATATCAATCAGATGCAGGAGAATATGATGCTCGTGCGCGAGAATATTGTGGATAAGCAGCGTGTGATTTCATCCATCCTCAAGAGTGAAAACTATCCTTCCTCCCTGAAGGAGAAACTCAGCATCCTCCTGAAGGACATTTCATCCCTCATCAACCACACAAACTTCAGTTTCGAGAGGCTCGAGTACCTTCAGAACACTGTAATCGGTATCATCAACTTGGACCAGAACAAAATCATGAAGATTTTCACCCTCGTGTCCCTTCTGCTGATGCCTCCCACGCTCATTGCCAGTTTCTTCGGAATGAACATCAACTTCGGCACCGCTATCGGCACCGCCACCTGGATGTGGATTCCCATCACCGTCCTGATGATACTTTCGTTCGGCATCATCTGGATGGTTTTCAAAAAGAAAAACATGCTTTAATTCCCGGATGTTCCGGAAGATTCTCCTGTGGCGGCGGTGTCCAACCGCTGCTTGTATTCGTTGGAGAAATGAATGTGCTCGGTGAACGAGGTTGTAAAGCGGTTTCGCCCGTTCAGTGAAGGGTCCGCGCTGAAATACAGATAATTCTCTTCAGCGGGATAGAGCACTGCGTCTATGCAGGCCTTCGGCGGAATGGAAATCGGCCCCGGAGGCAGCCCCTTGTTGATATACGTATTGTACGGGGATTTGGTCTTCAACTGACTCTTGAGGACTCTCTTGATTTCGTAATTGTATATGAAGCATATTGTAGGGCACGCCTGCAGTTTCATGCCCTTGCGGAGCCTGTTCTCATAGACGCAGGCTACAAGCGGGTATTCGTCCTTGAGATGAGTTTCCATGGCTACGATACTCGCCAGCGTGTAGACTTCTGACGGGGTCAGTCTGACCTCGGAGGCGCGGGCAAGGCGGCGCTCGTTCCAGAAAGCGTCCGCATAACCCTTCAACATTGAGAATATCTCTTCTATGGATGCCGTCCAGTATATCTGATATGAGTCAGGGATGACGATAGTGAAGAATGTCCTGGAATCCACTCCGAATTTCGAGAGAAATTCATCGTTGTTCATCGCTTCGAGAAGGGGAGTGTATTCGGCACGCAGCTGTCTCGAAATTACGTGAGCCAGTTCTGACTTCGTCCTTATATTGCCGTTGATCACGAGGGTGACGGGAGTCTGCCATCCGTGGGATACGCTGCGGGCAAGGTATGCGCTTGAAGAAGTCTTGCTGACCTTGTACGAGCCTTCAATAAGGGTGTCAATTTCAGAAAGTTCCCGGTGCAGGCTTTCCTTGCGGCGCACAACATCCGATAGTTCCTTCTCAATCTGCTCTGTGGTGGTACCGGCTTTCACAAGGATTGTCTTGTCCGCATAGAAGTTGGATATCTTCCGGTCATAGATTTTGTGACCGAGAATAACTCCTGATATGGTCAGGACGAATGCAAGGAAGGCGCAGACGGCAATTATGATGACTCTCTTGTTATTCATCTTTTTTCAGCGCTTTCTTTTCTGCTGCAACTTCCTTGCGGGGCTGCGGACGGAGACGGATTTCCATGCCGTCGGGAATGATACTGTCGGCCTTCAGACCGTTGATTTTGAGAATGCAGGAAAGGCGTACTCCGTATCTCTGGGAAATCCAGCGGAGAATTCCTTCAGGAGCGATGCCGTCAGTTGAGTAATCGACAATGTGCTTGTCCTGCCCGGGAGCCGCATGGGCTTTCTTGGGCTTCAGATATACAATAGTGCCGGGCGCGGGCTCGCCGGGATTTTCATCCAAATCATTGAAATGCAGCAATTCCTTCAGGAAAAGGTTGTACTTGAGCGCGAGGTCCTCATAATTGTCTTCGGGGAAAGTATATATCATGGGCACTCCGTTCAACTGATAGACCTGCCGGTCGATGGAGAAGTTCCAGGATGCGTCGTATGACGGTTTCGGGGTGATCAGTTCGATGGGTGACAGCGGCTTCCCGTCTGTCTCATCTGGCGCTTCCTGTTTGTTTTTCTTCCCTTTCTTTTCTTTCTTCTTCTCTTTTCCCGGCTTTGTGGCGCTGTCCTTGGACGGATTCCGGGCTGTGTCGAGTTTGTAGAGTTTGTATTTGTCGATGATATCTATCAGTTTGGACGCATAGCGGGGATCCGTGGCATAACCTGCCGCTTTCAGTCCGTTGGCCCAACCCACATAGTCGGTGATTTCCAGCTCGAAGAGGGAAGCGTATCTCGCACTGTAGCGGATGAAATCCGAATGGTCGGCATACGACTCATCAACAGTCCTGTATTTGCGGAAACATTCGTGGGACTCATCGTCGTCGTGATAGATCTTCTCTCCTTCCCAGGTCTTGCCGCATTTGATGCCGAAATGATTGTTGGCCTCGCGCGAAAGACGGCTGTTGCCGTACGAAGACTCGAGCATTCCCTGGGCCATGGTTATGCTGGCCGGAATGCCGCTGCGGTACATTTCACTGACAGCGAGGTCCTTGTACTTTTCAATGTATTTTTCCTGCACGGAATCCGCCGCAGCGGAAAGGACCGCCGATGCGCCCAGGCAGAGAAGTAATGGAACTATTCTTTTCAACATGTTGAACGAGGTAATGTGTGTTATTGGTCATGACCGGAGATCTCGTCGGCGACAATCGATGCCGCGAGTGCGACCAGTTCTTCGCAGGGACGTTTATGGTAATAATGTTCCGTGCGCTCGGAGGGGGATGCATCTGTCGATGGATGCACGCCGGAAGAGGACAACAGTTCCGAGCAGATGATGGAGCCGGCCTCATTCCTGAAGGCTCCGGCGAGTTTCTGGACAAGAGCATAATTCTTCCGCCTCTCGTCCATTTTTCCGGGATCGCATGCAGGTGACATCATGCCGCAGAGGAGGGTCATTCCGCTCACACATCCGCACACCTGCCTCATCCGTCCCATTCCACCCCCGAATCCGGAAGCAAGGCCGGCGAGCAGTTCCTTGTCACATCCGGCAAGGTCCGAATATGCCAGCACAACCGCCTGGCAGCAGTTGTATCCCTGCTTGAAAAGAGAGCGTGCCGTGCGGACACGCTCTTCTTTGTCCATGATGGCTTTGCTGTCCATCTGTCAGTTTGTGGCGGCTTCGATTTTCTTCAGCATTGCCACCATGATGACACCTGAAATCACGCAGAGGCCGATGAGTATGCCCCAGTTCGCCATAAGGGGAATCCTGTTCCAGAGCATTGAGGGAATGGAACTGAGGTAGTTGCCGATGGCGGTCGCCACAAACCAGCATCCCATCATGATTCCTTTGTATTTCGGAGGAGCGACCTTGCTCACGAATGAGATACCCATCGGTGAGAGAAGCAGTTCGGCGAAGGTGAGGGTGAGATATGTGCTGATGAGCCAGCCCGGACTCAGGATGCTCTGTGTGCTCTGGCCGAGGTCCATCGGGGAAGTAAGCCCGAATGAGGCCAGGGTGATGATGAGGAAACCGATGGCGGCTACAAACATTCCGAGTGCGATTTTCCTGGGTGCTGAAGGCTCCTTGCCTTTTTTGGCGAGAGAGCCGAACAGAGCCATTGAAATAGGGGTGAGAGCGACCACGAAGAACGGGTTGAACTGCTGGAAATCAGAGGGCTGTGCATATACAGGGTTCGGCATCAGAGCGAACAGGGCAAATGCGCCTCCCCAAAGGGCCAGGGTGACGACGGATGCGATGCATTTGCTCTTCCTGCTTTCTGACTGGAAAATAGAGAAAAGCGAATAAACGGATGCAGCGATGAGTGCGAGAGACCAGATGTTGAATCCTATCCTCATCGGACCTCCGACTGTGAGGTTGGTGTATTTCTTCGCGAAGAATGTGAGGGCGGAACCGTTCTGGTGGAAAGCCATCCAGAAGAAAATGACTACCGCGAACACGAGGAAAAGCGCTGTGAGACGGTCTCTGGTCTGCTTGGGAGTAAGTTCTTCGACAGCCTCGGAAGATGCGGCCTTCGCCTGCTTTGCAGTGACATCGGCATGCTTGAACCAGCTGCGGCAGGCGAAGTAGATTACGATGGAAAGTACCAGTGATACACAGGCCACACCGAAGCACAGTCCGTAGGCTCCTGAAAGTGCATCGAGATATGCAGGGTCCTGACATGCGGCGTCATACACGAAGCCGGCCTTTGAAAGAGACACTTCAGTGATCTTCTTTGCCATCGAAGGGGCGAACATGGCACCGATGTTGATGGCCATGTAGAAGAGACTGAATGCGCTGTCGCGTTTTGCCTGATATTTAGGATCATCATAGAGATTGCCGACAAGTACCTGGAGATTGCCTTTGAAGAGTCCGGTGCCTATTGCCACAAGTGCAAGTCCGCCGAACATCACCAGTTTGGCCGCCGTCCCGTTGCCTGCCGGAAGTGCGAGGGACAGATAGCCGAGGAACATCACTCCGATGCCGACAGTGACGCATTTGCCGTAACCGATCTTGTCGGCGACCCAGCCTCCGAGGAGGGGCATGAAATAAACTCCTGCCAGGAAAATGGCATAGACCTGGCCAGCGGCTGCTTCGTTCCATCCGAAACGGGCCTGCATCAGCAGGGCGAGGATGGCCAGCATGGTGTAGTAACCGAATCTCTCACCTGTGTTGGCCAGTGCGAGGGCGTAGAGCCCTTTTGGTTGATTCTTGAACATATATTTGAAAATTTCTTGTTATTACCATAGAAAAAGCAAATATACGAAGAATTATTATTATAGGATGGGAATTTTTTCTGTATATTTGCCGTAATGCGATGTAAAAAACCAAGCTATTAGATATGATACAGAATTTAGACCCCCAGATTGTGTGGAAGAATTTCTACGCTCTGACTCAAATCCCGCGTCCCTCAAAGCATGAGGAAAAAGTTTCACAGTACCTCTATGAGTTCGGCAAGAAACTCTCCCTCGAGACAATACGTGACAAGGCCGGGAATGTCATTATCAAGAAACCGGCAACTCCCGGATACGAAAACCGCAAGGGTGTAATTCTCCAGGGACATATGGACATGGTTCCGCAGAAGACTCCCGACACCGTGCATGACTTCCTCACCGATCCCATCCAGACCTGGATAGACGGCGAGTGGGTGAAGGCAAAGGGGACAACTCTCGGTGCCGACAACGGCCTCGGAGTAGCCCTGGCCCTTTCAGTTCTCGAAAGCAAGGATATCAAGCACGGTCCTGTCGAAGCGCTGTTCACTGTGGATGAGGAAACCGGAATGACAGGTGCGATGGTTCTCGCCCCCGGTCTTCTCGATGGCGAGATCCTGATCAACTGCGACTCGGAAAGCGAGGGACAGCTCTGCGTGGGCTGTGCCGGCGGACTCGATTTCAAGGCTACTGACAAATACACCCCCCAGCCCTATGATGAAAACGACTTGTGCTACACTCTTGCAGTCAAGAAATGTCGCGGAGGACACTCCGGTCTCGAAATCCATGAATACAGGTGCAATGCCAACAAGGCTCTCTGCCGCATTCTTTATGCACTTCTCACCCAGACTGACGTGAAACTTCTGGATATGGAGGGAGGAAGCCTGCGCAATGCCATTCCGCTTGCAAGTTTCTCCACCATATATATCCCCAAGAAATCCCTCGCCGACGCAACTGAGGTTGTAAGTCGCGTGTTCAATGATATCAAGACCGAATACGCCCAGACCGATCCCGAGATGGAACTTGTATTCGAGCCCTGCAAATGTGCCGAAGGCGAGGTTTGCAATCTCGTCACCGTCTGCGCCTGGGTGCTTGCTGGGG
>JAKSKQ010000049.1 GCA_024401675.1 Bacteroidales bacterium
TGGATGGAGCGCGAAGCGCGGAACCTTTTCCGCCTCGCCGCCGCAGCCCGCCGCCCTGAAGAAGAGCGCCAGGGCGTGTTTTTGCTCTCGTAGGCCGGGAATTCGTGCTCACTGTCGGGGATTGTGTTCCGCGACGCCAAAGAATCCCGGGAAATTTCGGCGTCGCGGCAAAAAAAGTTGCGCCCGGCGCAACATTCAGATTAGTTGCACTGGGCGCGATATCCAATTGGCCTTTTGGGGGCCGATTTCGAGGCCGTCAATTGCGGCCCGCGCGAATAAACTCGGGTAATGTGGTCAACGCTGGTAACGCGGCTTGGTCTAGTGACGGCCCTGGGGGCATCCCTGCGGCTTTCCGCCCTGCGCGCACCCCTGCGCACACCCCTGCGCGCCGCCTCGGGACGCACCGCCTCGGGCCGCACCGCCTTTCGCACATCCCTGCTGGCCTCCCTGCGCACACCCTTGCGCGCCTCCTTTCGCACACCCCTGAGCACCTCCCTGCGCGCCGCCGTGCTGGAATTTATGAATCATGTCCCGGCGGAAGTTTTCTTCGGCGACATAGAGCTTGGCTACTTTTTCAATCGGAAGTACCTTCTTGAATTTGGCGACGGCGGCCTTGTCGATATCGCTGATGACCTGCTGTGCCTTAAGATAAGCATTGAGATCCTTTTCGGGATTCCCGGTGCGGCTCAGACGCCTCCATGCGGCGAAAGATGAATCGCGGGCCACCTTGCGGTCGGCCTCCACAATATTATACACCGGCCAGAAAACTTCGGCCTCGGCGGGAGTAAGTTCGAGAGCGTTGGTCAGGTACGCGATTTTTTCCGCCTTCACGCGGTCACGCCATCCCTGTCCTTGTCCGTTTCCATGTTTGGGTTGCTGAGCGCCAAGAGAAATGCCCGCGAGGAGCATCATGGCGAATGCTGCTGAAAAAATTCTTGTTTTCATAAATTTTCTGCAAAATAATCGGTTGAACATCCTGAATCAATGAGGTAATTGAGAATATCCTCATCTGTTAATGTGGATTCCGCAAAGGTCTGGTCATACCCCTGGAAATCCGTTTGACCAGTCACACTACGGAGGAACACCGTGCCCGCGACGACCATGACCGCGATTACGGCAGTGAATGCGAAATAAGGCACCAGACGGACTACTGGTCTTCTCTGCTTTTTGTTGATATGAGCGGCAACTGCACCCATCATTTTCTGGTCCAGAGTCTCGAAATAGCCTTCCGGCACATTATATGGCATTTTCCTTTCCATAGCACTCCTTTTAGAAACCGGATTATTTTGAAAGTTAATTTACAATTTACAATTCTGGCAAATCAATCTCATCCTGCAAGCGTTCCTTTATTTTCTGACAAGCCTTGTGGTAGGACACCTTCAGGGAGCCGACACTTGAAGACAATATTTCCGAAATCTGCTCATAGGGCAGGTCCTGGTAATACCTCAGAATGAACACAGCCCTCTGGGTGGGCGGAAGCGTGACAATTGCTTTAGTGAGTTCCCGCCGGGCGGCATCCCCATCGAACATCGGGTCGTCATCCACCATCCTTTCGGTGATGAGATCCAGATTTTCCCTTGTCAGAAGAGCCTCCCATTTTTTCTTGCGTACATTGTTGAGGCCGACATTCACAGCAATTCTGTAAACCCATGTGAACAGACCGGACTCTTCGCGGAAAGAAGGAAGCCCCTGCCAGGCTTTGATGAATGTGTCCTGGAGCAAATCGTCGGTTTCTTCATGCGAAGAAGCAAACGAACGGAGCACCCAGTAGAGCCGCTGGCTGTACTTGGACACGATTTCGGACATTATTTTTTCAGATTGCTCCAAGACTGCACACTATTTGAGAAACACGAAGAAAACCGCAGCCACAAGGCAGGCGAAGGCCGCCAGATGATTCCACTGCAGAGTCTCGTTCTTGAACAGGAGCATGCAGATGGTCGTGAAAACGGTCAGGGAAATCACCTCCTGAATCACCTTCAACTGCATCAGGGAAAAGGGGCCTCCGTTGATATTCGACCCCATCCTGTTTGCCGGGACCATGAATGAATACTCGAAAAGAGCGACTCCCCACGATGCGAGAATAATCAGAATGAGCGGCCATCCGTCAGAAATGTGCATCTGTGAGAGCTTCAACTGCCCGTACCAGGCGAAGGTCATGAAAATATTCGATATGATGAGAAGGATAACTGTCCCCAGCCCCGTCCAATTCATAATGTTTCAATTTTTTGCAAAGATACTATAAATGCTTAACTTTGTCAGTTAAATTAAAAAAATCAAATTCGTTTTTATGCGAAATATCAAAACACTTCTTGTGGCAGTCCTGGCGATAGCGTCAGTCTCATGCTCACAGACATATAAAAAAATCAACTATCTCCAGGACGTACAGGCCGGAGAAGTCCTGGACATGGAGGAAAACCATGGAATCCACATCCAACCCATGGATATGGTCAGCATTGTCGTTTCCTGCCATAACCCGGAACTTGCCCGCACCGTCAACCTCCCCATCGTGTCCTATCAGGCCGGCGCTGAATTCGACACCGGCGGCAGCCAGCAGAGACTTATGGGATATGTAGTTGACAACAACGGATGTATCAATTTCCCGGTTCTCGGCCAGATAAAAGTGTCCGGAATGACCAGGTGGGACCTTCAGGACTATATTGCCAGCCGCCTCATAGAGGAAAAATACATTATGGACCCGATAGTGACAGTCCAGTTCATGAACTTCATGATTACCGTCACCGGAGAAGTTGCAAGCCCCGGAACCATCACTATCAACGGCGACAAAATTACAGTCCTCGAGGCAATCTCCCGCGCGCGCGACCTTACTATCTATGGCAAACGTGACAATGTGAAAGTCATCCGTGAACAGGACGGCAAGAGAGTGGTCTATGAAATCGACCTGCGCGACAAGGAACTGTTCAAGTCTCCGGCATACTACCTCAAGCAGAACGACATCGTATATGTGTCTCCCAACTCAGTGCGTGCCGGCCAGTCCACAATCAATGAAAACAATTTCAAGAGCGTGAGCTTCTGGATTACCATAGGTTCTTTCCTCACAACTCTCGCAACCCTCATCATCAACATTATACCTAAAACCAAATAACTGTCATGGCAGAAAACATAGATTGGAAGAAGAAGCAGGAGGAGCAGCAGGACTCCGGATTCCAGATTATGGAAATCATCCATATGATCTGGGACTACAAATGGTGGTATGTCATCGGCGTATGTATCGCGTTGTTCTTTGCATGTGTTTACCTTTACAGGGCTCCGAAGAGTTTCACAGCCACATCAAAGGTCATTATCGACGAAGACGCCCAGCAGGGAGCAATGCGTGAGCTCACGGCGTTCACCGGGACTTCGGCCCGCCGCTATGCCTATGGAGTGGGAAGTGTCAATGTGTACAATGAGATGGAAGTCTTCAACTCCACCGACCTTGTGAAGGAAGTGGTGGAGAAACTCGGTCTTGAAACCACATATATCGAGCACCAGATTGGACGCAAGGTGAACCTGTTCGACAACTCTCCGATTCAGATGAAAATCATCGAGAGGACGGGAAATTCCGGCTTCTCATTCGTCTTGAAGAAGACTGGCGACGACTCTTTCCAGTTGTCTGAATTCGCCATCGACGGCAATGTCATCAAAGATATTGTAATCGACGGCGTCCTTGAAGATGAAATCGAGACTCCGGTGGGAAAACTCATGTTCGTCCCCACTTTCTATACTGCCAACTGGTCCCGTCCCATCAGTGTGAGATGGAGTAATTCCGCCGGCCTTGCCAAATCTTATGCCAAGGCTATCTCCGTATCCATCCCGAGCAAGCAGAATTCCGTCGTTGTCCTGAGCGTTTCCAACGGCTCCCGCAAAAGGGCCGAAAACATACTCAACACCCTCATCGCAACCTATGACGAGCAGTGGATCCACCTGATGAACCGCTCCGCCCAGAAGACCTCCGAGTTTATCAACGAGCGTATTATCGTGATTCAGAGCGAACTTGCCGACATAGAGACTCAGATAAAAAATTATAAGGAGACCAAGGGCTTCACCGACATAAAGATGGAAGCCCAGTCAGTGGTCGGCGAGCGCTCCCTGTATTCACAGAAATATTTCGAGACTACCAATCAGCTTGAAATCGCCAAATTCATCCGCGACTATCTCAAGGACCCGAAAAATGCGACTGCACTGATTCCCGCCAACTCGGGCCTGTCTTCTTCCGGTATCGAAAAACAGATTTCGGATTACAACCAGGCAGTTCTCCAAAGGGAGAGGCTCATCAAGAACAGTTCCGAGAAACACCCTGTGGTGGCGGACCTCACAGCCAACCTGGAGACCCTCCGTCCCACTATCATGTCCTCAATCAACAACCTCATTTCCACATTGAAACTCGAGGTTGAGAGAATCGAACGTCAGGAAGTGTCCATCCGCGGAAAAGTGGCCAACGCTTCGGCACAGGAACTTGAACTCATCGGAATCGAGCGTCAGCAGAAAGTGAAGGAATCCCTCTATGTATATCTCCTTCAGAAGAGGGAGGAAAACGAGATTTCTTCTCTTGCCAATGTGTCCAACATCCGCATCATCCAGAGCCCGACAGGCCCCAACGGCCCCACTTCTCCCAATAGGATGAAGATTTTCCTCATAGCCATGATTCTCGGAGCCGGCGCTGTGTTCGGCATCCTTTACCTCATGAAAATGACCGATTTCAAGGTCCGTAACAAACTTGACCTGGAAGGCTCCCTCACAGTTCCGTTCCTGGCGGAGATTCCCCAGATTATTTCAAGTACCAAACACTTCGGTGCGACCGCAGAGCAGGCCTCTACCAAAAAGGCCGACCGCGATGTGTATTTGAGGCAAATTTTCGTCAAGGAGGGCAAGCGTGACCTTATGAACGAGGCGTACAGGGTTCTGCGTACCAATGTTGATATGATTGCCGGCAACGACAAGAAGATAATAATGATTACTTCCTTCAACCCCAACGCCGGAAAGACCCTTACAGTCATGAACCTTGCGAAGAGTATGTCGCTCAAGGGTTCCAAGGTGCTCGTGATTGACTTCGACCTCCGTAAGGCCACTCTTTCAAGAGCCCTCGGACTCAGTTCGAACGGTACCTCGTCATATCTTGCCGGCCGCAGGGACAACATTGATGAGATTATCGACAAGGTCGATGAGAATCTGGACTTCGCTCCGGTAGGAAGTATCCCTCCCAACCCCGCGGAGTTGCTTCTGACAGATCGCTGCCAGTCATTCATTTCCTCAATGAGGGAGAAATACGATTATATTTTCATCGACTGTCCTCCTATTGACATTGTCGCGGATACTGCCATTATCGCCAAATATGCTGAAATGACCATATTCGTGATGAGGGCCGGACTTATGGACCGCAGGGCGCTTCCTCTGGTCGAGAATCTGTACCGTTCGGGAACATATCCCAACATGAGCCTTATCCTCAACGGTGTCGAGTTCGGCGGCGGAGGTTACGGCGGCTACGGCAAGAGCCATTACGGGTACAATTCATATTCGTATGGCCGCTATGGTTACGGCCGCTATGGCTACGGCCGTTACGGTTATGGTCACCATTCTTACGGCTATGGATATGGCTACGGTTACGGCTACGGTTATGGCTATGGTTACGGCTATGGCTACGGTTATGGTGAGACGGACGAAGAGAACAAGGAGGGCGCCACTACCGAAAAAACCGGCGTGAAGGGACTTTTCGGCAAGTTGTCCGGAAAGAAGAAAGAAACCAAAGGCCATCATCACCATCACCGTAAGGATAAGGCCGAAACGGAAGACAAGGCATAATGGGGTTCCTTTTCTTCAAAAGCAAACTTACAAGTCTTTCACTCAGCGGTATCCTCAAAGGTGCCGCTGATTGTCATTCTCATATACTTCCCGGTGTCGATGACGGATTCGCCACTATGGAAGAGGCCCTGAAGGCGCTTGATTTTGAGGAAAAATGCGGAGTCTCCGATATCTGGTGCACCCCTCATGTCATGGAGGACGTACCCAACACCACGGAAGCTCTCCAGGAGCGTTTCGCCTGCCTCAAGGCGTCTTATAGCGGCAGTGCAACCATCCACCTTGGCGCAGAGTATATGATAGACAACATCCTGACGGACAGGATCCACAGCGGAGATCTTCTCTTTACCGGGAACGCAATGCAGCCGATGTTCGAGACCCGTGCCTTGAACGAGCCCCTGCAACTCAAGCCCGTCATGACACGCTCTTCCATTGCCGGATATACTCCGGTTCTGGCACATCCGGAGCGCTACCTTTATATGGAAATGGATGATTACGCCACCCTGCTTGATTCGGGAGTGATTTTCCAGCTCAACCTCGGTTCTCTTCTGGGAGCCTACGGGCCCCAGGTCCGGGAAAGGGCTCAGATTCTTCTGAAGGAGGGCGCGTACAGCCGTTTCGGCACCGACGCACATAATCTGCGCACTCTCCAAAGCATTTATACCGAAGAGGCCTTTGACACCAAGACCATTGAAAGTCTTGAAAAGATATCCCGTATATGAGAATTTCGGGACATCATACAGTGCTGTCGGCTCTTAAACTCATCTGGGATGCGGACAGGAAGTCTTTTATCCTGGAGATTGTCTATAATATCGCCGGTGCGCTGCTTCCGCTTGCAAATCTCTATGTTCTCAAGTCCCTCATAGACCTGATAACAGTCAAGGATGTCACATCAGTGTATTATGTGCTGGCCTTCGCGGCAATATTTTTTGCCGGCAGGGTCGTGAATTCGCTCCAGGGCGTCTGCAATGACATACTTGTCCAGAAGATAATCGATTTCGTCAGTGCAAGAATCCACACCAAGAGTGTGGAACTTGACCTCGCATTCTACGACAACCCGGAATTTTTCGACACCCTGCACCGCGCCCAGCAGGAGGCATCGCTGCGCCCGGTACAGATTCTCGAGAGTACAATGTCGGTTATGAGCGCCGTGATATCCCTGATAGGAGTGCTCGCCATCATTTTCACGTCCTCTCCGCTGATTGTCGTGGTGATGGCGGTGGCGGTACTTCCGTCGTTTTTCGTCCGCCTCGCCAAATCAAGGAAAATGTATGCTTTCCGAAAGGAGCAGACTCCGCTCGAAAGGCGTTCCAGATATTACTCGAGAGTGCTGACAGACGAGTATTTCGCCGCCGAGGTGCGGGCATATTCACTCGGAGACAAATTCAGGAACCTGTATGTCTCCACCAGGCAGGCAATTGTCCGCTTCGTGATGACCATTTCGAGGAAAATGGCGTTTCTGGACATTCTCTGCGGCGTCCTTGAGACAGTAGCGCTTGTGTCGGTAACCATGATACTTGTAAAGGGAGTGACTGACGGCACATCCACAATCGGTTCCTTCGTGATGCTGTTCGAGGCATTCCGCAAGGGAATGACCTACCTCCAGAACACCGTGCGCGGCCTGGGAGTGCTCTACAATAACAAACTCTTTGTCAGCAACCTTTTCGATTTCCTCGCCCTCGAGCCCTCGATAACATCTCCGGAGCATCCTCTGCCCTTCCCCGAAACGGTGGAATCGGTGGAATTTTCGCATTTGGACTTCACTTATCCCGGCGCCGGCAAAGCGGTGTTCACAGACTACAGTCTTTCTGCCCGCAGGGGTGTCATCACACGGATAGAGGGGGAGAACGGCTTCGGAAAGACTACTCTTGTGAAGTTGCTGCTGCGTTTGTATGATCCCCTCGGCGGAGCGGTGCTGATAAACGGTACGGATATCCGCAACTTTGATATAAAGGATTTGCGCAGGGGAGTGAGCGCGGTGTTCCAGGAATTTGTAAGGTATTATCTGACATTCGAGGAAAATGTGGCTCTTGGTGACGTGGATGCACCGATAGATGAGGAAAAGTTCGAAAGGTCTGTCCGTCTTGCCGCTCTCAAGGATGTCATGGACCGTCTGCCATCCGGGGGTAAGACTCCGCTCGGACGGGCTTTCGACGGCGGCACAGAATTGAGCATGGGACAGCGTCAGCGTCTGGCTATTGCCAGAGAATTGTACAGTGATTCCCCCGTGATGGTCTTCGACGAGCCGCTCGCCTGGATGGATGTGAAATCAAGGTCTGAATTCATGCAGACCCTCGAATCACTCTCAAAGGACAGAATAGTGATTCTTATCTCCCACCTTTAGTCTTCGGTGGCCACGCCTGATTCGATCAGGCTTTTGGCAAACTGCTCCGCATCGTGGAGTGCCAGGGACTCTTCGACCTCATATTCGCTGAGAAGCAGGTCCCTGAGATCCTCCACTGTAAACGATTCTCTGGTGGAGATGTTGTCCCAAAGGAACTTGGCGGTTTCATTGAGAGCCACTATCTTATTGAAATCCACTTGATTGAGCTTAGTTGAAGAGAGGATGTACTCTCTGCCGAGTTTGCGTACGGCGAAACCTTCGATGATGTGCATTGTATATTACTTTAATATTTTTTCCAATCTTCTTACCACACCGAGAAAAACCCTTCTCGGAAAGCGCCCGAGACTGAGCCACAGACGGGCACTGGGCATGGGGACAGACTTGCCGGAGGGCCGGATTATCCTGGTGGCGACACCGATGATGTCCTGTCTGCGGCACTTCTCCGTCCCGTCCAGATTGCCGTCTCCTTTCAATGTGAGGACATCTCCTTCCATCTTGCGAAGCCTGTGGAGGACATAGCGCTTCGGCGCTATTCTGGCAAGAACCACATCGCCGGGCTGTACCGAGTCGGCCCGGACCAGAAGCACGCTGTCCTTGCCGTCGCGGATATAGGGCCTCATACTGTTGCCTTTCGCGCACAGAATCACCTGTGTGCCTTCATCCAGAAGTTTCGCGGTCTCTTCGATGAGAATTTCGTTCGGGAGAATCAACTTTTCCATATATTCTACCGGGTGACTGTCTTGTGGCAGAGGGCGGCTGCATCAGCGTCGGGAAGGCAGTCGAGTCTGAAGAAAGGCACTGTTGTGGCGACAGCCTCGATGGACTCGTGGATTCCGTCTCCCTGATACTTGTCGTTCTTGAGTCCGGAACAAGAGGAGAACAGGGTTATATAACTGTCCAGAAGTTCAAGTTTTTCGATTTTGTTGTATGGTGCCTGACGCAGTGACACAATCGCTCCCACAGGGACATCGGCATTTATATAGCAGCGGGTCTTGCCACTCCAGGGGGAGCCATAGACGCGGATCAGTCCGTCGCTGCAAACCTTCAATACCGGATTGTCGTCATTGAGCAGCCGGCTTCCCTCTATGTTGGCTAGCCAGAGGCGGCTGTGGGTGCTTTTGCCGGTGCCGCTCTTACCGAGGAAAAGGTAGCCTTTGCCGCTGTTGACGATGACTGAAGCGTGCATTTCAAGAGTCCCGAGGGCGGAAGTCGCGAAACTGTAGAGCAGCATCATCGAGTTGTCAAGGGCGAATTTTACATATTTCACATCCTTGACGAAGAGCACCGGAACATGCGGATGTCCCTCCCTGGCGTGGGCGATTCCGGCTGGAATGCGCAGGGTCGCGACAGAGGGCATGGTGCTCACGGGAGCCATATCCGCAAAGTAATCTCCGCTGCCGTCCTCCGCCTCGAATATATCCAGACGCGGCTCAACAGTGCCTTCGCTTGACACGAACAGGAGTTTCCTCTCTGCGGCCTCGAGATTTTCAGTGGTCTGTCTGACCGTGAAGAGCGCCTCCCGGGGATCCGCTTCGACCTCGAACGGAGCATAGTTGGCGGTGTCGCCTTCGACAAGCCCTTCCATACGTCCGAACCCGAAACAGTGCCCGGCAACTTTGAAAAGCCTCAAATCCTTTTCCATTGCAAGACTATTTCACAAGATTATACACGACGCTCGTCACCACACGGACTTTCTTGACCTGCGGTGTGTTGGAGTCCCTGTCCTCGATGGTGAAGGAGCCCTGTGAAGCGGACTTGATTTTTCCGAGGGAACTGTTGGAATCGCTTGCGAACTTCTGAGCCGCTTCGCGCGCGTTGTGAGTGGCCTCCTGAATCATTTCCGGCTTTATGTCGTTGAGTCCTTCGAACAGGAATTCAGTCCTGTATTCCCAGTTCTGCTCGGGGGCTATCCCCTTGGTGCCGAGCTCGGAAATACCGTGCATGAGTTCCAGAACCGTCTCCACATTCCTGGTGCAGACAGTTGTGGTGCTTGTAATGAGGTATCTGTAGATGCGGTCGGTGGAATATTCCATAGCCATCTTGTCGGAGACGATGGGCACCGATACAGAAATGTCTTCTTTTGCGAGACCGCCGTCAAGAAGATACCGGCTGAGGATGGAATTCTTATCGGAGAGCTCCGAATATACATCTTGAAGATCGTCCCCCACCACCTTGATAGTCACCGGCCAGATGACTTTGTCCGCAGCGACTTCCCTTTCGCAGAGGCCCTTAACTGTTACAGTCCTCTCTGAATCCTTCCATACTTTGACAGCCTCCGGAAGCATGAGTCCGGAAATTATCAGTCCCGCCATCACGGCAAGACCGGCGAAAAATGTTCCTTTATTTTCCATTTGATCCTGAAATTTGTTGACACAAACACAAATGTAAGGATTTATTTTTAATTTTGCTTTTGAAAAGGCATTATGTGATGGAAGTAATCAAAACAGAGATAGACGGAGTTTATATCATCGAGCCGAAGGTGTTCAAAGATGAGAGGGGGTATTTTTTCGAGAGCTGGTCGCAGCGCGAATTCGAGGAAAAGATAGGGCATGTGGACTTTGTCCAGGACAATGAAAGCATGTCCTCTTATGGTGTGATACGCGGCCTGCACTACCAGAAGCCGCCCTACACCCAGAGCAAACTTGTCCGTTGCGTCCGCGGCTCGGTCCTCGACATCGCGGTTGATATCAGGAAGGGCTCTCCGACCTACGGGCAGCACGTGGAAGTCGAACTTTCCGGGGAAAATCACCGTCAGTTCTTCATTTCCAAGGGCTTTGCGCACGGTTTTGTGGTTTTGTCGCCCACGGCCCTCTTCCAGTACAAATGTGACGAATTCTACCATCCCGAGTCGGAAGGCGGCATACAGATTCTCGATCCGGCCCTCGGAATAGACATCCGCATTCCCGAAGATAAAGTGATAATGTCCCCGAAGGACCTGGTCCGCAAAACCCTTGCGGAGAGTCCGGCGGATTTCTTTTTTGATAAATGAAAGCAGTAAAGTACGGAGCTTCGTGGTGCGGCCCATGTCACATCATGAGAGCGAATCTTATCCAAAGCGGCATCCCCTTCGAGGAAATCGACATTGACGAGCGTCCCGATCTGGCCGCTGCAAAACATATAGAATACATTCCCGTCACGGAGTTCTATGATGACGGCGGCGCTCTGATTGACAGCCGCACCGGCATCGTGTCCGTGGAGGGTATCCTTTCAATAGTCAATAAACATTAACAGGATATGGAAATAAGTCAAAGGGCTATGGCCATGCCCGCCTCACCGATTCGCCGTCTGGCTCCTTATGCCGATGCGGCCAAGAGGAACGGTGTCCATGTTTATCATCTGAATATCGGTCAGCCGGACATTCCGACACCTCAGTGCGGACTCGATGCGCTGAAGAACATTGATCGCAAGATTCTCGAATACAGTCCCTCCGACGGGTACCTTACCCTCAGGACCAAGATGGTGCGCTATTATGCGCAGTACGGCATCTATCTGTCTCCGGATGAGATAATAATCACCACCGGAGGCTCCGAGGCCGTCCTTTTCGCCTTTCTGGCCTGCCTGAATCCGGGCGATGAAATTATCGTGACGGACCCTTTCTATGCCAACTACATGGCTTTCGCCATTTCTGTAGGCGCCGTGATAAAGAGTGTGAAGACCAGCATCGAAGACGGTTTCGCGCTTCCGAGCGTGGAGGCTTTCGAAGAACAGATCACCCCTAAGACCAAGGCTATCCTCATCTGCAATCCAAACAACCCCACCGGATACCTTTATACCCGCAAGGAGATGCTGAGACTTCGCGACATAGTGAAGAAGCACGATTTGTTCCTCTTCTCCGACGAAGTGTACCGCGAGTTCATCTACACCGGCATGCCCTACATTTCCGCCTGCCATCTTGAAGGAATAGAAGAAAATGTGGTACTGATTGATTCTGTCAGCAAGCGTTACAGCGAATGTGGAATCAGAATCGGCTGTCTGTGCACCAAGAACAAGAAAATCCATGCTTCGGTCATGAAGTACTGCCAGGCGAGGCTCAGTCCTCCCCTCATCGGACAGATTGTGGCTGAGGCCAGTGTGGATGTCCAGAAAGAATATCTCACCGATGTGTATCAGGAGTATCTGGAGCGGCGCAATTTCCTTATCGATGGTCTGAACAAGATTCCCGGAGTTTACAGCCCGATACCCATGGGAGCCTTTTATACTGTAGCCCATCTGCCGGTGGATGACGCCGAGAAGTTCTGCATCTGGTGCCTGTCCGAATTCAGATATCAGGGCGCCACCGTGATGATGGCTCCCGCCAGCGGATTCTATACCGAGCCCGGAGAGGGGCGTCAGGAAGTCCGCATTGCCTATGTGCTCAATAAGGAAGACCTTGCCAAGGCGCTTGAATGCCTTGCCAAGGCTCTTGAAACATACCCCGGAAGAGAAGAATAGAAATTTCTACTGAATTTTCCTGAACGCTATGCAGGCGTTGTGGCCTCCGAATCCGAGCGAGTCGGACAGCGACAGCGACAGCGGCGCCTTCACGGCAACATTGGGCGTGTAGTCCAGATCGCATTCCGGATCCGGGGTGTCGAGATTGATTGTCGGAGGAACGACTCCGTCCTGCAGGGCGAGGATTGCAGCCACTGCTTCCACTCCGCCGGAAGCTCCGAGAAGGTGTCCGGTCATTGATTTTGTGGAAGAAATGTGCAGTTTGTATGCAAAATCTCCGAAGGCAAGCTTGAATGCCTTTGTCTCGCAAATGTCATTGAGATGTGTTCCGGTACCATGGGCATTGATATAGACGCAGTCTTTCCCGGCATCGAAACCGGCTTGTGACGCGGCTTGAGAGATGGCGGCCGCAGGCGTGGTGCCGTCGGGCCTGGGTGCCGTGGGGTTGTATGCATCGCAGGTGTTGCCGTATCCGCACATCTCGGCATATATATGTGCTCCGCGGGCCTTGGCGTGTTCATATTCTTCGAGAATGATGACGGCTGCACCTTCGGAGAGCACGAATCCGCCGCGGTTCGCGTTGAAGGGGAGTGATGCGTAACAGGGGTCCTCGGCGCGTGTGAGGGCCTTGGCGTTTCCGAACGCGGCTATTGCCATGGGGATGAGGGTGGCTTCGGTGCCGCCGGTGATGATTGCGTCCGCATAGCCGTATTTGATGGCACGGTACGCTTCACCGATTGCATTGGTTCCGGTGGCGCAGGCGGTGACTATCGGAAGGCATGGACCGCATGCTCCGAATTTGATAGCTATGTTGCCTGAGGCCATGTTCGAAATCATTGACGATACGAAAGTAGGAGATATCCACCTGGCTCCCTCTTCGAGCATTTTCTTGCACTCGCGGAACTGCGAGGCATATCCTCCGATTCCGGAACCGACATAAGTGCCGAGCCTGAAGGGGTCGATGTTCTCTCCGGCGACCAGACCGCTTGTATTCATCGCCTGGATGGCGGCAGCGAGTCCGTAAATCGAGAAGTTGTCCTGCTTCCTTATGAAAGGCTTGTCAATACCGAACTCCTCCGGGTTGAAATCTTTGAGCTGGCCTCCCACGTGTGCGGGGAGGTCGTCAGTCGGGAATCTGTCGATTGTGCTGATTCCGCATACTCCGTCCACTGCATTCTTCCAGAATGTATCAACATCGTTTCCAATCGGCGTGACTGCGCCGAGTCCGGTGACAACTACTCTTTTCTCTTCCATAAATTATCTTTTCTTTTTGCGGGCATTGCGTATGCGAGAGGAACTCTGGACCATCGCCTCGTCGAGCATGGCTCCCCGGGCGGCGAGAAAATCGAGTATCGCGCAAACGGTAGGGAATACGACAGGTACGCGGAACATCATTTCATCGTGATGCATGAAAAAGTCCACACCGAGCCAGACCTGGAATCCGACAGCGATGAGAGCGACAATCACCGCCACCCTCATCTGCAGCAGGCGGACTTTGAACGACGCGAGGGCGCCGACCGTTCCGGTGAGAAGCATACCGCAGAAAATCAGATATGAGGCTCTCTCATGGAAGTAAATGTCCACACTTTCTCCGCCTTCACCGCTGACGGTGGCCACCACCGAAAAGAACAGCGAAATCACCAGTCCCAGTGAAATCCCGAGGTACAATGTCTGTATTCTTTGCCACATGTTTTATTTCCGTAAAAACGCAAATTTAGTAAAATAG